>CALDHH010000055.1 GCA_937941575.1 uncultured Alphaproteobacteria bacterium
TAAGACATCAAGCTTACAGCCTTTATCAAGGGATTTCGCTTTCATATTGAAAAAAGAGATTGAAGCTGCAAAACTTATCCGTGCAATTCATGCAGCCGATAAAAAATTCATCACCAATGTTGATATATTCGATGTATATACTGGCAAGGGTATCGAAGAGTTTGAAAAATCTTTGGCGGTAACAGTTAAAATAAATCAATTCGATAAAACTTTAAATGATGACGAGATTGAAGAAATTTCTAGTAAAATTATCCAAAATGTTGAAAAGCAAACTGGTGGAGTTTTACGTGGGTAAAATATATTGCAATTATCCTTTACAGATGTTATAATTATTATATGAATAATTTAAAAAGATTGATGGTAATAAATGGTAAGTGAGAATATTAACGTTCGTGTAACTGGCGAATTAAAAAACCACCTAAATCAACAGATTGGAGATTTAGGTTTGTATGATAATGCTAGTGAATATATAAGATCTCTTATTAGAAAAGATTTAAAGAGTAAATCTGAGGCTTGGGAATGGCTTCAAAAAAAACTAGAAGCAGGTCTAAGGGCAGATGAAGATGATTATATAATTGTTAGTGCAGATGACGTTATTGCTAGAAATAAAGCTAGACTAATTGATGAATAAATATAGGTTCTTTTGCACTGCAAATAAACAGCAAGATGATATTTGGGAATATAGCTGTAATAAATGGGGTGAAGATCAAGCCTCAAGATATATAATAGAATTACATGAATATATTAAATTGCTTAGCAATAAATCAAAACCTTGGTATAGTCTTCCTAAGGAATTAATTAACCCAATGAATATTAATAAGGAAGTATATTTTGGTAAGTATAAAAGCCATTATATATATTTTCATGAATTGTTAAATGGGGATATTGGTATTATAAGCATATTGCATAATTCAATGGATATACCGATAAGATTAAAAAATGATCTAACAGACATCCAAAAAAAGAAAGAATTAAATTTTGACAAATAACTTCGAGAATTTTCCGACTAAAGATCAAATCAAAGATTTTATCCATGACCAATCACACCCAATTAGCAAAAGAGATATCGCAAAATCTTTTAGTATTAAAGGCAGTGCTAGAATTGATTTAAAGAATATCTTAAAAGATTTATCAGCATCTGGTGAAATTACAGCAGGTAAGAATAAAACATATTCAAAGCCAAACTCACTTCCATCCGTATCAACAATTGAAATTATAAAAATTAATATTGATGGTGAAATAATTGCAAAACCAGTTGATCTTGAAGATGAAACATCAATGCCAATTATTTATCTGAAGCCAGATGGTAGAAGAACTCCAAAAGTTGGAGATAGGGTGCTTGCAAGATTAGATAAGCTTAATGATCTTGAGTATGAAGCCAGATCAATCCATAAACTTGGTGGTAATGCTGGTAAAGTTATTGGAGTTTTCAGAACTAGATCACAAGGCGATAACACAGTATACCCAGCCGAGAGATCTAATAAATACACATTTGCAATTGCTGATAAAGATATGGGTAATGCAAAAGATGGCGATTTTGTTGTTGCAGAAATTCAACCTGAATTAGATGGTAGCAAATCAAATAAAAAACGGGCAAGAGTATTAGAAATAATTGGTAACGAAACTGATCCAAGAACAATCAGCTTAATTTCTGCATATAATCAAGGTATCAGAATAGAATTCCCTGAGAAAGTATTATTGGAAGCTACAAAAGTAAATAAACCAGCCCAGTTAGATAAAAGAGAAGACTTAAGGAAAACACCATTAGTTACAATAGATGGCGCTGATGCGCGTGACTTTGATGATGCTGTTTTTGCAGAGAAAACAAATGATGGTTTTCATTTAATTGTGGCGATTGCCGATGTATCGCATTACGTTATTCATGGATCACCGCTTGACAAGGAAGCTTTCGAGCGTGGAAATTCAAGTTATTTCCCTGATCGAGTTTTTCCAATGTTACCAGAGGAACTATCGAATGGAATCTGTTCACTGCGCCCACATGAAGAGCGTGCATGTTTGGTTGCCCATATGTGGATTGATGAAAGTGGTAGATTAGATCGGTTTAAATTTACTCGTGGGTTAATGGAATCAAAAGCAAGGCTGACTTATGAGCAAGTACAAGCTGCATATGATGGCATGACTGATGATGTAACAATTGGCTTAATGGATGATGTTATAAATCCTCTATATAGTGCCTTTGATGTATTATTGGCAGCAAGAGAAAAACGTGGAGCTTTGGATTTAGATTTACCAGAACGAAAAGCAGTTATCGATGATGAAGGTTATATAGAATCAATTAAAACAGTTACAAGGTTAAATAGTCATAGATTAATTGAAGAATTTATGGTCTTGGCAAATGTGGCAGCAGCGCAAGCATTAGAAGATACTTCATGTATCTATCGTATCCATGATAAACCAGATAATTCAAAACTAGAAGATGCAAGTCAGTTTTTAACAGAGTTTGGCTATAATCTTGATAAAGGCCAATCCATTAAACCTGCAAATTTAAATCAAATTCTAAAACTAGCAGCTGGTACAGATGAATCTGAATTAATCAGTACAGTATTATTAAGAACGCAATCAAGAGCAGAATATAATCCTGAGAATATTGGTCATTTTGGTTTAGCCCTTAGGAATTATGCACATTTCACTTCGCCAATTAGACGTTATGCCGATTTAATCGTCCACCGTTCATTAATTAAGAAATATAATCTTGGTCAAGGTGGTTTGACTGATGTTGAAGCTGAGAGTTTGGTGCAAATATCAGAGCATATCTCGACAACTGAGCGAGCTTCGATGATGGCAGAGAGAGATGCTAATGATCGTTATACTGCGCTATATTTAAATGAGAGAATTGGTGCAACCTTTGCTGGTCGTATCCGTGGGGTTACTAATTTTGGTCTGTTCGTGGCACTTGATGCAACTGGAGCTGATGGGCTTGTGCCGATTAGAACTTTGCCAAAAGATTATTACGTCCATGATGAAAAACAACATGCATTGATCGGTAAAAACACAGGTAGGGTATATAGATTAGGTGCGCCATTACAGGTAAAATTAATTGATGCTGACCCAGTTACGAATAGCACTGTATTTGAAGTAGTTGGTACTGACGGCGCAGAGATCCCTGGTTTTGCAGGTATAGTTACTAAAAAGCCAGATAGCAGAAGAGCCAATGGTAAAAGAAAGCAAACCAAGAAATATAAAGATAGAAAATTTAAAAAGAGAAGCAATAAAAAAGATTAGGATGCAACTGTAACTTGGTTACGACCATTTTCTTTTGAAGTGTATAGAGCAGTATCTGCTCTCTCTAAGATTGTATTTGGAAGATCGTCTTTTTCTATGGATGAAACGCCTATAGATATTGTAACATTACCAAGAGATTCACGAGTTGTATTATTAAGCAGCTTTTTATTCTCCACGGCATTTCTTAATGCCTCGGCAACGCTCATCGCACCTTCTATATCAGTATCAGGTAGTACTACTGTAAATTCTTCTCCACCATATCTGGCAGCTAAATCACTTCCTTTAACACAATTATATAATGTCTTTGCAACAAGTTTTAGCACTTGGTCACCAACCTGATGTCCATGTGTGTCATTAAACTTCTTAAAGTAATCGATATCGATCATTAATAGAGTAAGGTTAGTTTCTTCTTCCAAAGCAAGTTCTAATTTTTTAGCTAAGAAGCTATCGAAGGCTTTACGATTTGCTATACCTGTTAGGGCATCGGTCATGTTTTCTTTTTTAACGACATCCAATGTCTGTTTTAAATCGGATACTTGTTTTGATGATTTATCTAATTCAGCCTCTAATTTAGCACTTTTATCCATCATTTTTTGGGTATCTCTAACCATTGAAGCAACCACGCCCGCTAAGTCTTCCATATTATCTGCTTTTGCAACGCTCTCTGAGATATTGGCAAGGCTAGTTCCGTATTCGGTTGTATCGTCTTTTACGCCAGATATTAACGCACCAACGTCAACAAAGGCTTCTTGGATTTGGTCAGTAACATTTTCAACATTTACATTATATGTTTCTTCATCAACTGTTTTATCCAGATATCTTGAATATACTTTCTCACATACCGATTGATTGATACTATCTTTTAAAGTATCCAATGCTTTGGTAACTTCTGGATTACCTTCAAAATAGCTATACCATAGGGAATAGTTACAAGGATCGGGTCTTAGGTTATATTTTTTGATATTTTCTAAGGTTTTTTCTGATAATTCAGCAGATTTTTTCATAGTGATGTTTAGGTCTTTACTCAACAGCGATTCTCCAAAAAGAGTATTATTTATGAAATTATAACAAACTAATCCTTTACAATCTATTTAAGTCTGTTTTTATTTTTGATTTATTTGAGTTTTTCAATTCTTTGATTACATCTTCGATATTATCCACAACTATGAACATATCTCGTTGCCAAGAAGGGGTAAATCCTTCTTTAATCATATGATCGATCAGCTCAATTAATTTATTCCAGTAACCATCGATATTAATTAAAGCAATTGGCTTATCATGTAATTTTAAATATTTCCAAGTTAAAAGCTCAAAGCTTTCGTCCAATGTACCAAAACCACCGGGTAGTACGGCAAAAGCATCGGATTTATCAATCATCATTCTTTTTCTGGTATGCATTGAATCAACAACATGTAATTCATCTACATCATGGTTTTTTCTTTCTTTTTCTTGAATATGTTCTGGAATGATCCCTGTAACGTAACCGCCATTTTTCTTGCTTGAGGTTGAAACAAGTCCCATAAGACCAACTCCGCCGCCGCCATATACAAGTTTTATATTTTCTTTGGCAAGCTCGGCTCCCAAATCAATTGCAGCATTTTTATAGCTATCTTTTACTTGCTCACCTGTGCCGCAATAGACGCATATAGATTTTATTTCTATCATATTTTATTTCCTAATTCATATGTTATAGGCATTAAGATTATAGATTTTTTTTAATAAACCCAAGCATTTTATTGGCAATTACTCGAAGCAATAATTTTTTCTTTTATAAATAATAGCTTAATCTTTTTTTATACTACATAAAACTGCTTGGGTTTATTGGAAAATAGCTATAAAGTATTTTCATCTTTACACAAGATTGTGTTATAAAAACAACTAATTAATTTTAAGAATCGGATAAAACATGACTGATAAAATAGAAAAAGACCAAAATTCTGATGAAATCACAGTAAAAGAACTTTGCCAATTGATATTCAATACAATATGGCCTCCTATTCATGCTGCTGGTTGGCCTTTTATCTCTATATTCGCAATCGTTACAGTATTATTAATGATGCTTTCACAAATATTGGGCTTTATTGGTATTATCCTAACCGCATGGTGTGTATTTTTCTTTCGTGATCCAGTGCGCGCAACACCAAGCCGAGAAGGTTTAGTAATAAGCCCAGCTGATGGTATGGTTCAAAAAATTGTTAAATGTCAGCTGCCTGCTGAATTAGAAGAGAATGATGATAAAGATGATCCGTTATTCCAAGCAAAAGAAGTTACTAGAATAAGTGTTTTCTTGAATGTATTTGATGTTCATGTAAATAGAGTTCCAATCGATGGCGTTGTAACCCAAAGCATATACCACCCGGGTAAGTTTTTAAGCGCTAATTTAGACAAAGCCAGTGAAGATAATGAAAGACATACTATATGTATGAAGATTAAAAATCATAAATCTTCGATAGTATTTGTTCAAATCGCTGGATTAGTTGCAAGACGTATTTTATGTGATGCTAAAAAAGACCAAGAATTTAAAGCAGGGGAAAGATACGGTATTATTAGATTCGGTAGCCGTATGGATATATATTTACCACCAAAAGTTAACCCAATGGTATCTGTTGGTCAAAGAATGCTTGGTGGTGAGACCGTGCTTGCTGATTTAAAATCAAAAGAAAAAGAACGCATGGCAGAAGTAAGATAGATGAAAAACCCAGATGTCAAATTGGTAAATAATAAGAAGAATAAGGATAAGAAAACTAGAACCTTATCTATTCATAAATTTATTCCCAATATGATAACTATTGCCGCTCTATGTGCTGGTTTAACTGGTATTCAATTTGCAATTGCTGGACGTTGGGATGATGCAGTTTTGGCAATTGTGATTGCTGCATTTCTTGATGGTTTTGACGGTGCAGCTGCAAGATTATTAAAAGCAAGTAGTAAGCTTGGGGCTGAATTGGATAGTCTATCTGATTTTCTATGTTTTGGAGTTGCTCCACCTTTAATTCTACATCTATGGTCGTTGCATGATTTTGGTAGAATTGGCTGGATTGTGGCATTGGTCTTTACGATTGCTTGTGCCTTAAGATTGGCAAGGTTTAATGCCAATATGAAATCTGATGAAGAAGAAGAAAAATCAGAAATTACAAAAAAAGGTTATTTCGAAGGAGTTCCGGCTCCGGTTGGCGCGGGAATGGCATTACTGCCTATGATCATATCGTTCCAACTTGATAAAACTGGTGCCTTTCATCAAATATTATCAAGCCCAATAGTAATTGGAATTTGGACTTTAATTATTGCAGGGCTAATGGTTAGCAGAATACCAACATTCTCCACCAAACAAGTAAAATTACCACAAAAATTTGCAATACCCTTGCTGGCTTGTTTTGGCCTATTGGCAGCAGGATTGATAAATGCTCCTTGGCCAACATTGACTTTAATGGGCGTAATTTATGCGGGTTTAATCCCAATTATTTTATATACTGCGTATAAATCAAAGTAGATAAGCCAAGCTATTTCTATCTTATAATGAGAGTTACATATTAACTTTTAAGGATTGAGTTTCCCTTAATCTGGTTAAATGATATAGGCATAAAAAAAGCAAGCCATATAGGCTTGCTTTTTTAGTATTTAATATTTTGGAGCTAATTAAAACTTACCAAATCCACCATCATCTGTTTTCGGTGCTGGAGGTTGAGGCATCATGCCACCAGGTCCAGGTCTTTGTTGTTGTTGTGGCTTAGCTGTAATAGTTATCTCAATCTCATCTTGGCCATTAACTGATAGTTTAAATCCACTTATTCTTTCAACAGAATTAAATTTATTTATCAAATCAGCATCAGCTTTTGGATTAAACCCTCTTAATAATTTTGCAGTATCAAGCATGCCAGCCAATTGTTGGCCAAAATTTGGCATTAATTGTATCTGCTGACCAGAGTTAATTAAATTTGCAAGTCCTGATAATCTTGTTGTAACTACCATAAGGCTGATATTTTTAACTACGTCAGATGATGTTGCAAGATTATTTTTCTTCTCTGCAGGATATGTTTCAAAATCTAAATATTCTGCGATATCTGCACAGATTTCAGCATCAAATACCTCTTGTAATTTCATTAAATCTTTTGGAGATTTAACCGTGTTAAGTAATAAAGCAGTTGCAGTTGCTCGGTTATCATTTACGCCAATGTTTTTTAAGCCATCAATATTGTTTTTTACATTAGCATCGAACTCCATGTTACGATTATTTGTAACTTGCATGGTCATTGCCTGAGTTTCTCTTTTTTTGATAGCTTCAACATCTTGCTTGAATTTATTTTTCTCTGATTCTGATTTAGATTTGTCAGCTAAAACCAAGTTTAATTGATTTGTTATACCTGAATCTATTTGCTCAGCCGTTAATTCAATCGTTTGTTTTGTCAGTGATTGGTGTTTTGCAAGAGCATATTCAAATGCTTTTTTCAATAAAGGTGTATCTTTTATACCAAATTTAGATAAGTTCATAATAATTCCTTAAGTTTTTTAATTTATGTATGAATAATTATTAGCATATTATTTTTGTAAAAGCAATAAAACTAATAAATTAATCATTAGTTTGTAATAAAGTACCTTTTTGGCGGGCATATTTAAAGGCCATGATCATTATTGTGGCTGAAATAAACATATAAATCACATTTAAAATACTGGCATTTATTATTAATTGCCAATCGATAATACCATCATTTACAAGAGCCCTAAGTGCTTCAAAGATATTTGTTGAAGGTATCGCATTGGCAAAAGGTTGTAGCCATTCTGGTAGAGTGGATACTGGATAATAAATGGCACTAAATGGTGAGATTAGGATTGTTAAAGCCCATGCTAAACCCTGTGCACCTAATCCTGCTCGCATTAATAATGCCGTGATTAACATGCCAAGCCACCAACCCATTATTAATAAGTTGAACAAGAATAAGATTAAAGGAAAGCCAATTTCAAATAATGAGAAACCATAAAAAGGAATGGCGAGTAGGGCGGCTGGTAATGTCCCTAATGTTGCCCTGAATAGGCTTACTAGCATCATTGATAGGCACCATTCATATGGTCTAATCGGGCTGACAAATAAATGGCCTAGATTTCTTGACCATAATTCTTCCATAAATGATAATGAAACGCCTAATTGGGCTCGAAATAATATATCCCATAACATCACAGCACCAAGCACGGCGGCTAAGATATTTCCAGTAAATGATGGGTCAATATTATCAACAAAAAATCTACCGATGAAGCCCCATATAACTATTTGAATTATTGGCCAATAGATTAACTCTAAAATTCTAGCCCATGAACCACGTAAGATATAGATATATCTTAAAAACATGGCATATATGCGGTTGGATGCTTTTATTAATTTCATTTAAACAGCTTTCCTTGTACCGCGAGCAATATCCAAAAACACTTCTTCCATATCTTCTCTGCCATAATGTTTTATTAGCTCTTTTGGTGAACCAGAATTAACAATCTCACCTTGCTTCATCATTAAGACATTATCGCACATCCGCTCAACCTCTTTCATGTTATGCGAAGCCAGAACAATGGTGGTTTCATTTAGCTTTTGATATTTATCCAAATACTCCCTGATTTTATCAGCAGTATCGGGATCAAGTGATGCAGTTGGCTCATCCAATAATAGAACATCGGGCTTATTAATTAAGGATTTGGCCATCGATACTCTTGTTTGTTGACCAGCTGATAGAGTACCGAGCTTTTTATTTAAAAAATTGCCCAATTCCAAGATCTCAACCAATTCTTCAATTCTAGCTTTTAAATCTTTGACATTATAAAGCCTGCCATAAATATTAAAATTCTCAAAAGCAGTTAAGCCACGCGGTAGGTCAGCATAAGGAGATGAAAAATTCATTCTTTCCAGTACTTCATAACGACTGGTTAGCATGTCGGAGCCCATGATTTTAATTGAGCCAGAACTTGGTAATAATAAACCCAATAACATTGAGATAGTCGTGGTCTTACCTGCGCCATTACCGCCCAATAAAGCGGTTGTGCTACCTTTTTTTATATTGAAATTTAATGATTTAACTGCTGTGAACTCGCCAAATTTCTTAACCAAGTTATTTACTTCAATAACATAGTTTGGGGATAGTTCATTACTAGCTGGCATTTAGATTATTCTTCGTCTTTTTTCTTTGAACGGAAGCTGTCTAGAGAGATTACTTCGCCTTTGATACCTTTTTCATCAGCTTCTAATTCATCTTCATCATCATGATCAACATCTTCGTAATCATAATCATCGTCATCTTCTTCCAATAATGGTTGGAATTGTAATGCAAAGTTAACTGATGGATCTGCGAATATAGTAATTGATTCTAATGGGATTTCCAATTTTTCTGGAACGTTGTTAAAACTTAACATTACAGAGAATTTTTTATCATTAACGGTTAGATCATAGAATTGATGCTGTAGCACAATAGTCATCTCACCTGGATATCTCTCAGTTAGGTATTTTGGTATTTTAACCCCTGGAAAGCTTGTGTGAAAAGTAATGTAGAAATGGTGCTCTTCGGTAAGGCCATCTTTTATTACTTCTTCTAATGAGTTTTTTACAACACTACGTAATGCTTTTTCGACCATTTTATCGTAACGGAAATTTTCTACTTCATTGGACATTAAATCTATACACCCTTAATCTTTTTTTTATTATAATTCTGCTATTACAATATATATATAATTATCCAAAATCAAGTAACTATATTAATTACGGTGATTATATATGGATATAGGTTTCTAAATGGTTTTTTTATCGATTTCGCATGGCTTACCGGTGCATTTTCTAAGCCCTAAGATCGTATATAGCGGGCAGAAGCGAAAAAGACCAGTCACTAACATTATCAAAGCAGTGCCGATTGCAATAAAGCCTAGCTTGCCATCAATTATTTCAGAAAAATATAGGGTGAATATAAGTAAAGATAGAATTACTCGGATTATTCTCTCAAATTTACACATATTTGTTTTCATTTATTATTAGCCTTTTGGGAGAAATATATAATTGTAATTGAGAATTAAAGGTGAGGCACTTCTGTTGCTAGGTAGCCTCCCACCCCACTAATCTTCAAAAAAATTAGAATCGAACTAGTATCGAATAAGTCTGTAAACAAACTTAAACAATAACGCCGATTTCATCCTTAAAACTAAGCTACTAGACGTAGATCAGATTCTTGGAATCCTCCGTTAGCTGCAACGTTATTATCGTTAGCATTTATAAAATTTAGTCCGATAACGGTGGGTACTATGCCGAGCAAAAGCGGATGTCTTTATTACATACGTCGATCCTATTTCGTCCCCATAAAAGTAAAAGTTAATGGTGGAGACGCCGGGTACCGCCCCCGGGTCCGTACTGCTTATTTCACAAAGCATTTATTGCCATAGTCACCAATTAAGGTAACATCTTAATTATATGATGAATTGCAAATAAACGCAAGTTTATTCTACTTGTGCCTGATTTTGATATGCTTGTAATTTGGCAGCTTGGGCTTTAACAGCCTTCTCCAAGCTTTTTTTATCATCGGCGTTTATCCCAGCCGATTTTAATGCTGCTTTATTGGATTGAACGGTTTCATTCTGATTTATATGATCGTCAATTTTATCGTCTGAACCCAATACCAACATAACCATATAGGCCACAATTAAAAATGTTGCAGCCATACTTATCATTCTAAACATACTTCAAACTCCTTAAAGTCCATTAATATGATTTTATTATATAGGGAAAAGATTAAAGAGATGTTCACATGCAATAAAAACCAGTTCGATGTGTGTGTGATAAGAAGAGAGCGGAAACAGTTTAAGTTTAAAAAATTAGTAATAACCTTATACTGTACATGATCTTTAAACCCCATGTGAACATCTAACTTAATTATAGCAAGCAAAGCCTGATTTATAGTAAATTTTGCATACAATTTTAAGTAAGTTTTAGTTAGAATAAGAAAATATAAGTCTAATCAAATAGTTAGTCTTTTGTAAAATTAACACTTCAAGAATCAAATTCTTCTGTTTATAGTAATTTTTAAATAGAATCACATAAATAATCATATAAAAGTTAGGATAAATATCGTGGCAGGATCAGTAAATAAAGTAATATTAATTGGAAATCTAGGAAATGACCCAGAAATAAGATCATTCCAAAATGGTGGCAGAGTTGCCAATCTATCAATTGCGACTTCTGAGAGCTGGAAAGACAAGAATACTGGTGAGAGACGAGATAAAACTGAATGGCATAGAGTTGTTATTTTTAACGAAGGTTTAGTTAAGCTAAGCGAGAGCTATCTTAAAAAAGGCTCAAAAGTTTATATCGAAGGTCAATTGGAAACTAGAAAATATGAACAAAATGGCGATACAAAATATACAACTGAAGTAGTTCTAAGACCTTATAGAGGTGAGCTTACTATGTTGGATGGTCGTTCAGACAATAGCTCTATGGGTGGTAATAACAACAATAACAATAATTACAACCAACAGCCAGCTCAACAACAGCAACAACAAAATACAGCATCAAATAACACACCAATGGGTGCACCACCTGTTGATGATTTAGAAGATGAAATCCCGTTTTAAGATTATTTGAGTTTGTTAATATCTAATATTTTAAGTGCTGATTTATTACTTTTATCAGTTTGATTAGGTATTTCACCACCCAAGTTCAATAATTCTTGTCTCGCAGATTGTATTTCTGATTGGCTCTGAAATTTAGAGAATTGAACGCTATCTTCGGATAGCGTTTTTTCTTGGTTATTTTCAAACCTATATATTTTGGTATTAACATTGCTGCTTGAGAAGTTAAAGATAGATTGCAATGAAATATCATTCTCTGGATTAAAACTCTCTAGCATGATGGTGCTTTGATTTATCTTGCTCCATTTGGTCTCTATTTCTTTGCTTTCTGCCTTTTTCTTTCGCTGTTCTTCTTTGGCAAGTATATCTTCCAAAGACTGCACTAGGCCATTAAGTCCTTCTTTCTTTGCTAGATACATAGAGATATCAACTTTGTGACTAGTAGCAGATTTCAATAATGCCATAGAATTATTAGCTTTATAATTAGCGCCATTATCAACTAATAATTCAACAAGCTTAAGATCGCCTTTGTTGGAGATGGCTTTTACCAATGGACTAATTTTCCCTTTATTGGCACTTGCTCCTTTGGATAGCAATATTTTTACACAATCTATATCATTATTGGCACAAGCAACGGACATCGCTCCATTTTTAAGGGCTTTAGGATCTGGCTTCCTTGTTACCCCTAATGTTTTTCTTTCACATTCTAATAAAAATAAAACATGCCAAGGCATTCCTGATTCTGAATGGGATGCAACTTCCCAATTTAGCTTTTTAATTTTTACTTTATTAACAAGCATATCTTTTGCCCATTCAATATGTTTATCTTGTATAGATTCAAAGATAACTTCCAAATCACCCTCGCCATAAGACATTGGGTAATTACTTTTATCTAGTAATTCAGATGGGTTATTTCCTTTATATTTATACATTGATTTAGACCTTAGCTTTCTGGGGTATATTTGCTAGAACAGTAACATCTGATTTATTGGGCTTGCCTGCGGGTAATATGCCGCCTTGTTCAACGAATTTTGATTTTGCAATTTCTAATTCATGTTTTGCATCTAGCTCAGAAAAATTTAGGTCGTCGCTCATCACTAAGCGAGGCATATCACTGATATCTCTTCGATGTATTTTTGTATTTATACGAGCGGAATAGAAATTAAATACTGTATTTGTCTCAATCTTTGTTTGTCTATCGGCGCTTTTAAATTTACTTTCAAATAATATCGAATAATCATCAAGCTTTAACCATCTAGAATCTGTTTTAGGTTTCCCTTCTTGTCCGGATTCCTCTGATTCTTTTTTTGCTATTTTTGCTTCTTTCTCTAGTGCTAACACTAATTTATGTCCCGCATCTAATGGGTTATCTACGCCTAGTTTTTTTGCTAAATATTCAGATATTTCATATCTTTTTTTATCTTTTGCGAGAGTGAGTATTTCGTGAAAATTATATTCCTGATTGCTATCATGATCTATTAATAATTTGGCAAGATTGAAGTTATTAGTATCTTTTATAATAGTATCTAATGGGGAAGAGTCATATCCAGATCTATATGGGCTAGTGTTTTTCGATAATAGAATCTTTACACAATCAGTGTTTTCTGCTTTGCAAGAATATAACATTGCTTTATTGCCATCATATCCAGGGAAGGGCTTTTTATTCTTCAAAAAAACTTTTCTTTCGCATTCTAGCAATAGAAGAGCTCGCCAAGGTGAGTTATGTTGACAGTAACCAATAATTTCTTTTGAAAGATCTTCGAGAGTTTCTTTTCCAGATAATCTGCTATTTGCCCATTCAATATCATCTTCACTAATCTTATCAAACACAACTTCTAAATCGCCTTCACCATAAGATATTGGGTAATTATCTATATTCAAAAGCTCGGATGGATTATTGCCTTTATATTTATACATTAAATGATTCCTAAAATTATACATGTCAATAAAATTAACATATGCTATTTATTGCCGTATGTCAAATAAAATAACTAATTGATAGAGAAAATATTTATAGAATTCTGACGATGGGGGATAGCTTTAGAATATAAATGGCTACGAGGCTTTTAATTGTTTCACTGGGCGTTTTGTTACATCTATTAGCCCCGTTGTCTTATTAGATTTATCGGTCAAGGCGACTGGAATAGAGCCACCTTGTTTGATTAGCTCAGCTTTGGCTATTTCAATCTCAAGATTGCTCTCAACATCTTTGAAATCTTGTAGGTCTTGGGAGCATATAAACTTACTACCATCAGTATTAAGTTTATATATTGTTGTATTAATCTTTCTTGCAGCGAAGTTGAATACAGATAAAGCACCGATTTTTTTATTATCACATATACCATCATAGGCAATGGTGTAATCATTGATCTTTGACCA
>CALDHH010000056.1 GCA_937941575.1 uncultured Alphaproteobacteria bacterium
CCAGGGCCTTCATAATTACCAGAAATAGAACTCTTAGTAGTAGGTGCAGAATTAGTATGATCAAGATATGTTGTTAGGGCTGTACTCAGTTTACTTACTGCTGTTGGAAGTTTTTGGGCTTTACTTAATAATTTATTTACCATTTTACCATATCCTTATAAATAGACGCATCTGTTAGAAAACTATGTAATGAACATAACAAAAAAAAGCTGAAATGTCTACAAGTATTATAGAAACTCAGCAAAACAAAGGTTTTAAGCATGACAAATTCAATGGAAAATCTAAGAGAAAACTTCAGAGCAATTAAATATAGTGGCTTTACTGAGGCTAGAATGATCCGACGTTTAATGGATGCAATAAAGCAAGACAGAGTTCCAGAAATCGTTGATTTAATTGATAATGAACAAGTTGAGATGAATGATAGATATAAAGGCTTATTTATCTCTGAATCCGCTTATACGGGAAATATAGAAGTAATTGGGACATTAATATCCAGAGGTTATGATATTAACGCAAATAAAGGCCGCCCATTACAATTTGCAATTGAGAATAAAGATACAACAACAATAAATTTCTTACTTGATAATGGCGCAAATATCGCATTATTGGATACATCTAGACAAGATGTCTTGCGAGAAATGGTAACTAGCCATGATGAAAAAATGGAATCCAGCTTTATCGGTGTTCCACCAGGCGTTATCACAAGAAAAACAACATCAAATCAAGACTATAACTCAAAGCCAAATTCTAGAGGTTTTTAATAGAAATAGCCTCAATAAATGCAAATATGCTTAGCTAATTTATTTCAAGCATATTTGCCATTAACTTTATCCCCATAAAAATTTAACTTTTACTTAAAGAAATAGCTAAACCTTTTGCTAAATCTTTGCTATAGTCTTTCTTTAAACTTATTTAAATTAAAGAAAGATTACTTATATGTCCGAACAGGCTAAGACCACTGGTGAAGAGATTCAAGGGAATGAGAGCTATGGCGCTGATTCCATTAAGGTTTTAAAAGGATTAGAAGCAGTTCGTAAACGACCTGGAATGTATATTGGCGATACTGATGATGGTACTGGTTTACACCACATGGTTTACGAAGCCGTGGATAATGCGATTGATGAAACCTTGGCTGGGCATTGTGACCGAGTAGATGTGATTTTAAAAGCCGATGGTTCTGTTCTTGTTCGTGATAATGGACGTGGGATTCCAGTTGATATGCATGAAGGCGAAGGCGTATCAGCAGCGGAAGTAATCATGACCCAATTACACGCAGGTGGTAAATTTGACCAAAATTCATATAAAGTATCTGGTGGTTTGCATGGTGTTGGTGTATCCGTTGTAAATGCCCTATCTGATTGGTTAGAATTACGTATTTGGCGTGATGATAAAGAATGGTTTGTAAGATTTAGAAACGGCGATACAGAAGCTCCATTAAAAGAAGTTGGTCCAGCAAATGGTAAAAAAGGTACAGAAGTACGTTTTAAACCATCGCAAGAAACATTTACCAATGTTGAATTTGTATTTAAAACTTTGGAAAAAAGACTACGTGAACTTGCATTTTTGAATTCTGGAGTATTCATTGCTCTGGCTGATGAACGCACAGAAGACCGCAAAGAAATTATCTTAAATTACGAAGGTGGATTGCAAGAATTCGTTAAATATCTTGATAAATCAAAATCTCCATTACATTCCCCATCAATTGCCTTTTCTGGTGAAAAAGACGATATGACCGTTGAAATTGCGATGGAATGGACGGATGCTTATCACGAAAACACATTATATTTCACCAATAATATCCCACAAAGGGATGGTGGAACGCATATGGCCGGTTTCCGTGCTGCATTGACGAGATCATTAAATAACTACGCTAATACATCAGGTATGATGAAAAAAGAAAAAGTATCATTAAACGGTGATGATATGCGTGAAGGCTTAACTTGTGTAGTATCAGTTAAAGTCCCAGATCCAAAATTCTCATCTCAGACCAAAGATAAACTTGTATCAAGCGAAGTTAGAACAGTGGTTGAATCTGTTGTGTCCGAGCATTTAAATATTTGGTTGGGCGAAAATCCAGCCGAGGCAAAGAAAATCATTGGTAAAGTGGTTGAAGCCGCAGCTGCGAGAGAAGCTGCCAGAAAAGCCCGTGAGATGACTAGACGTAAATCGTCATTAGATATCTCATCACTACCAGGTAAACTTGCTGATTGTCAGTCAAAAGACCCATCAATCTCTGAAATATTTATTGTTGAGGGGGATTCTGCTGGGGGTTCTGCGAAACAAGCGAGAGACCGTAAAAACCAAGCTATCTTACCTCTGCGTGGTAAGATCTTAAATGTTGAACGTGCAAGATTTGATAAAATGCTATCTTCACAAGAAATTGGAACTTTGATAACTGCACTTGGTGCCGGAATTGGTCAAGAAGAATTCAATATCGAAAAACTAAGATATCACAAAATCATCATTATGACCGATGCGGATGTCGATGGATCACATATTAGAACTTTATTACTAACTTTCTTCTATCGCCATATGCCAGAGCTTATCGATAATGGTTATTTATATATCGCTCAACCACCTTTGTATAAGGTGAAAAAAGGTAATAGAAGCGAGCAATATATTAAAGATGATGAAGAATTAGAATCTTACCTAATCGGTGAAGCATTAAATTCATTAAGCTTTGAAAATTATGAAGGCACAGTAATATTGGGCGAAGATTTACGCCAAACTGTATTAAATGCCAATAAAGCCAAAAGAATGATCGATATCCTAACCAAACGTATCGGTAACCGCCAAGTTGTTGAACAGCTTGCATTATCAGGTGGTTTTGACTTAGAAAATAACGATATCGAAGATGTAAAAGCCGAAGTTATCAGCAGATTAGATAAAACGTCATCTGTCTTGGAACAAGGTTGGGCCTGTGAAGTATTCGAAGGCGGCACAGTTGCAATAAGCCGTAAAGTACGTGGCGTTGAGACCGTGATTACTTTGACTAATGATATGATGGCTAGCCCAGAGGCAGAGAGCCTAGGCAAAATGAAACCTTGGTTCGATGAATTCTTTAAAGCATCAGGTAAATTAGTCCTAAATTCAAAAGATGGTAAACAACTTCTGGAAGATTACAAAATCCATGGTCCATCAGAATTATTCAGCAATATCATTAAAGCTGGCCGTAAAGGCATGGCAATCCAAAGATACAAAGGTTTGGGTGAAATGAACCCCGACCAACTTTGGGAAACCACCCTTGATCCAAATGTAAGATCACTACTGCAAGTAAAAGTAGACCACCCAGACAGCGCCAACGAAATCTTCTCCACCCTAATGGGCGATGTAGTAGAACCAAGAAGAGACTTCATCCAAGAAAACGCTTTATCGGTTGTAAACATTGATACTTAGAAAGCATTTTTTAAGACTAAACGTCTTAAAAAATCTTTCTAAGCACATTGAGTTAGTAATTGCGAGCCCTGCAGGCGAAGCAAGGACTTTACGAGGACGTGCAGAGATGCCCGCCCCGAGAGATTATTTAATACCGCTAACACATCTTAAAAAATCTTTCTAAGCAATTAGAGCAGACAAATTTAAGACTAAATGTCTTAAATTTTCAATCTAATCACATTGAGTTAGTAATTGCGAGCCTTGCAGGCGAAGCAAGGACTTTACGAAGACGTGCAGAGATGCCCGCCCCGAGAAATCATTAAATACCACTAAATGTCTTAAATTTTCAATCTAATCACATTGAGTTAGCATTTACGAGCCTAGCAGGCGAAGTAAAGGCTCTACGAAGACGTGCAGAGATGCCTGCCCCGAGAGATCACTTAATACTGTTCGCGTCCTAATGTGCAGAGATGCCCGCCCCAAAAAATCATTAAATACCACTAAACGTATTTTTTATTTATAAATAACATCGAGTTAGCATTTACAAACCTAACAGCCAAAAAATAAACTTAAGAAGACGTAGATTTACCCAGATAAAGAGTACAAACCAAAATTATAAGAGCAAAAAAACACAATTCTCTATTCTAAATTCCCCTTAAGAAACTAACAAACCCAAAACAAATAAAGCATAGTTTTTAGCCTTAGCTAGTAAAAACAGATGTCTATCTTTCAAATCTAAATTTTTTGGATTAATTTTTGCTTTTTTTGGCAGTCAGCTTGCATGTCGATTTTGAGATAGAAACTTTGTTTAATGGTATTGGGTGCTTTCTCGGGGCAGTCTACCTGCACGTCTTCGTAACATCTTTTCTGCGTTCTGACGAACTTGAAAATATGAACTCAATGTGATTAAAAGATAAAAAAAACCATTTAAGGTTTTTTTTATCTTTTAATGGTGCGACCGAGAAGATTTGAACTTCCACGGGGATATT
>CALDHH010000057.1 GCA_937941575.1 uncultured Alphaproteobacteria bacterium
CTATCGCCATCACCGTTTAGACAAAATATTGCTGCATTACAATTTGGTAATCTTTGTTGAGCATTGACCATATCACCCGCAGTTCCACCATATTTATCCCTGAACGCGGCAGTTGATGCAATATAGCTATTTACCTGCGCAATAAGCGATGTAGATCTTGCATTTTCAATCATTTCTTGACCTTTTAATATGCCACCAATTAACAAACCGATAATCGTCATTACAATTGCAAGTTCAACTAATGTAAAACCTTTATTCATTTTATTTTCCCCTAGATAATATCTGTTTACCTTATATGTTTTTTAAAAAAACCCCAAATAATATCTGTTGCATCATCTGGGTAGTCGTGTTTTAAATCGTTAAATAGATATTGTTTAACATTAAAGCCATATGGACAGACATATTCTGTTTTTATGCTATTATCTATCAAGGCAGTTCTTGGGAATGAAGTGCATTTATTGTTTTTTGCCCAGATTCTACCCATAAATCCATATGGTTTTAATGCAGAACCATCCCAAGCTTTTTTAAATCTGCCATCACTTTGCCCACCCTTAAAAGGAAATATCTTATCCTTTGCTCCATTCATCGTAATAATTGCAACTTTATTTTTAGGCTTCATCTCATCACCAAAAGCACCTGCCATTATCGGTGCTATCGCAGTTACTTTATCAGATAACTCAGATCCGACTTGATAAGCAAGCATACCGCCATTTGACATTCCCATCACATATACTCTTCTTGGGTTCACTGGTTGCTCTTGTATGATCCTATCAATCACTTCAGATATAAATCCAACATCATCGACCCTTCTCTTCATAGAATAACCACAACAATGTTTTACATTCCAAGTAAGCAATCTATTCGGCATAACTCCAGTACCATTTGGATAAGCTACAATAAAGCCTTCTTTATATGCTTTTGCAGTAAATTTTGTCTGACTGGCAATCTGTAGAGCACTACCGCCACCGCCATGTAATACGATGACCAACGGGCTGCCCTGATTAACGGCTGCATATTTACCATTTTCTTTAGTTAACCTATCTGGAACCTTAATATAATAAGATCGCATCCTGCCACCATATTCAAAATACCGCCAATCACCATTGGAGTTAGACATGGAGCTAGAGCTAGAAATAACATCCTCTTCTAATCCCGATGCTTGCACATCAAAAGCAAGAATGCAGGCGAATACCAATACCAATAAAGAAATATTATCATTTAAAAACTTCATCATATATACCCTCTATCTCTTTGATCTCATTATCTTCTAACGAATTAAACTCTTTGCTTAAAGCTCTTTTGGATAGTTTACCATCTTCTTGCTTTAAAAACTTGTATAACTTTTCAATTACTCTATCTGGCATATAAAAATCATTATTTATAATATTTTTAAATCTATCATATTTCTCTAGAAATTCAATTTGTTCAGGGAGCTCTTTGGTAATTGTGGTTTCAATACATTCATACAGAAACTCAACCATCTTGGTTGCATCAAAATAACGGTAATAATCAATTGTATCATTTAATATCCTGATATTTCCATCTTCATCCGGTTCCCAATCAATATACTTTAATAATGGCTTTGAATAGGACTCTAAAACTTCCCTATATTTATCAAGATTATCCAAGATTATTGATGAAATTGGGAAAATTATATTATCAGGGGTATAATTTAACTTAGCCAACATATGATGTATTAAATATCTATGAATACGTCCATTCCCGTCTGAAAACGGGTGGATAAATACAAAGCCAAATGATATTATAGCAGTATTTACAATTTCATCACATAATGAATAAAGGCAATTTTTATTAAGCGAATGTAACTTATCAAAATCAACAAGACCTTCTATTAAAAACTTTAAATCAGATGATTTTGCGGCTATATGATCTGGGGACGGTTCATTATATCTATTATGAACACCAATAAATGCCTCTTCATCCCTTACACCCATTTTAGTAAATCTTGTATCTTGTATTACTATATTCTGCAATCTATCCAATTCTTGTTCATCAAGGTCATGTTTTCCTGCTTGGGATACAACATATCCCCATCTTTCTAATTTATTTCTTGGCGGTTTTTCTTTTTCTATTTCATATGATGATTTTGTATCTTTTAATAATAGATGTGAATAAGCCCTATCTAAAATATTAACATTAGTATTCTCAACTATCTTCTTTAAAACCTTGCTTAGTGCCATTTCTTGGAATTTTAATATTGCATCAGTCTTAGATACCAAAGGACAAAATTTATTATTATTAGGCAAGTTATTCTGTATTCTATGCCTTTTTGAATTCCCCAAATCTCCATATATAGCTTTTGCTATATATTCTTCAGCTTCCACGCAGAATTGTAGCTTTTGATCAACCGCATCAACATAATTCCCCTGTTTCAAATCAGGAATATCAAGCTTAATCTCCATCAACCATTCATAAAAAAACCATATTCTTCTTAAATAAGAGCTATTTGGCTTATTTAAAATAATTTTTTCTAGCTCAACCTTATCAACCACCTTGAATAAGAACTTTAAAACTAGTAAATCTACGCCTTCATATTTAAGAGCAAAGGTTAAATGACCTTCCAAATTATCCTGTGGCATATGTCTTGAACTATATATTTTCCAATTATTTTCTGAATAAGCTTTATTCTTATCACTAACCGCACATAAATTATGTGGAAGCGGTATATTCAAATTATAATAATTTATAATCGCCGAATAACCGACTAAGTTAGAATATTCTGGTAATCTTCTATCCTGAAAAACACTTAGTTTTTCTGAAAAATGCTTATTTTTTGATGAATCCACGAAAAATCCTTATAAAATACTATAAAGTTAATCATATCATGAAAAATGCTTATTTTCTATGAATTTTACTTATAAAGAGAATAATTTTATAAAAAACGCTTACACTTCATGAAAAACACTTATATTTTAGAAAACTCATGAAAAACGCTTACAAAATTAATTAAGCTGCAGCGTCTTCTTTTACTTTTTCCAATGGTAGATCAAGCTTTATATGAACGTCATTTAACAGCTGTTCTGACATCACATGCGCAGGAGCACCCATCATAACATCTTCGGCTTGTTGGTTCATTGGGAAAGCAATGATTTCACGGATATTTGGCTCATCAGCAATCATCATAACAATACGATCCACTCCAGGGGCAACACCACCATGTGGAGGAGCACCAAAGCGCATCGCTGTAATCATCCCACCGAATTTTTCTTCCAATACTTCTTTATCATATCCAGCCATGCCAAATGCTTTTTCCATGATTTCTGGTTTATGGTTTCTGATTGCACCAGATGATAGCTCAATACCGTTACAAACAATGTCATATTGATATGCTTTAATATCCAATGGATCCATAGTCTCCAGAGCTTCCATCTCACCCTGTGGCATTGAGAATGGGTTATGGCTGAAATCTATTTTATTGGCTTTATCATCCCATTCGAACATTGGAAAATCAATCACCCAACAGAATTCAAACTTACCTTGATCGATAATATCCATATCTTGTGCAACTTTAGTTCTCGCTTTACCAGCAAGATCAACAGCATCTTTTTCTTGATTACAAACAAAGAAAATTGAATCGCCATCTTTTAAATTTGCAATTTCACGAATTTCTTGTTGAGCAGCTTCTGGCACGAATTTAGCAATCGGCCCCTTACCTTCGCCATCAGCAAAAGTAATATAACCAAGACCAAATGCACCCTCACCTCTTGCCCAATCATTAAGCTTATCAAAGAAGCTTCTTGGTTTATCAGCTGTGTTTGGTGCAGGGATTGCTCTTACAATTCCGCCTTTTTCAATTATTGATTTAAATGCATTAAAGTTAACATCATCTCTGGCAAATACTTTTGTTAGATCAACAATTTCCAATGGGTTTCTTAAATCTGGTTTATCATTACCGTATTTAAGCATAGATTCATCAAATGGAATTCTTTTAAATGGCATTGGTGATACTTCGATTTTTTTACCGGTAAATTCATTGAATTCTTCAAATATACCATGTAAAACCGGCTCAATTGTATTAAATACATCTTCTTGAGTTACAAAAGACATCTCCATATCCAATTGATAAAACTCCCCCGGGCTTCTATCCGCACGGCTATCTTCATCACGGAAACAAGGCGCGATTTGGAAATATTTATCAAAACCAGACATCATCAATAATTGTTTAAACTGTTGTGGAGCCTGTGGTAGAGCGTAGAATTTACCCGGATGTTGTCTTGATGGAACCAAGAAATCCCTTGCACCTTCTGGGCTACTTGCAGTTAGGATCGGGGTTTGGAATTCATGAAAACCAAGATCAGTCATACGACGACGCATTGATGTGATAACTTCACTACGTAATTTAATGTTTTTCTGCATAACTTCACGGCGCAAATCAAGATAGCGATATTTCAATCTTGTCTCTTCACCATATGGGTCATCTGAATTTACTTGCAAAGGCAAAGTATCAGCATGTGATTGAACTATTAATTCTTGAATTTTAACTTCAACCCCACCTGTTGGTAATTTATCATTTACAGCTTCGTTATCACGTAGAACAACTTCACCAGTTACTGTTATAACCGTCTCCAAGCGTAAGCTTTCGATTTCTTTAAATATTGGGTTATCCATATTGATTACACATTGCGTAAGACCATAATGATCGCGTAGATCAACGAATAAAACGCCACCATGATCACGTTTACGATTAATCCAACCAGATAGTTTTACTACCTCTGATTTATTAGTTGGACGTAATTCACCACAGTTATGGGTACGGTATTGATGCATTTTTTGTAATCCTTATATTTTAAGCTGTTAATTCTTTTATTAATAAGGTATTTTTGCCTATAAATAAAGAAAAATAATTTGGAAAAGATAATGAATTTAATTGAAAACACCCAAGATTTGAATGATTTTATTGATAAGATAAAAACATCTGATTTTATTGCAATAGATACCGAGTTTATCCGCGAGAAAACTTATTACCCAAAACTCTGTTTAATTCAGATTTCAGATGACACTCATGAAGCAATAATTGACCCATTGGCTGATGATATTGATTTATCCGATTTATTTGATTTGATGCAAGATGATAATATTGTAAAAGTCTTCCATGCAGGTAGGCAGGATATTGAGATATTCTATAACTTAACTGGTAAAATACCAAAACCAATCTTTGATACTCAAATCGCAGGGATGGTATCTGGTTTTGGTGATCAAATTGGTTACGCCCCAATGGTTAAGTCCATGTTTAAAGTTGATCTCGATAAATCTAGCCGTTTTACCGATTGGGCAAATCGTCCATTAACTGAACAACAATTACAATATGCCATCGATGATGTGACCTATCTTTGCAAAATATACCTACAAATCACCCCACAATTAAATGAAATGGGTCGTGATAACTGGGCTAGACAAGAAATGGAGATTTTAACATCAAATGATACTTATAATAATGACCCATATAAATCTTGGGAGAAAATTAGAACCCATAATAACAAACCCAAATCTTTAGCAGTATTAAGAGAAGTTGCCGCATGGAGAGAAAGCTTTGCTCAAGAAAAGAATATCCCAAAAAACCATGTATTCAGGGATGAAATATTAGCCGCAATTGCCAGCAGCCAACCAAAAACTACCGATGAATTATCAAGCATCCGCGGAATTCACAATAATTTTGCCACAGGTAAACAAGGCCATTCCATAGTAGAGGCCGTATTAAAAGGATTAGCTGTTTTAAAAGAAGATAGACCAGTTAAAGAAAAGAAAAAACCATTACCAAAGGGTGCATCTGCCACAATTGAAATATTAAAATTACTACTTAAAATAAAAAGCGATGAGAATAATGTTGCAGCCAAGCTAATTGCCAATAGCTCTGATTTAGAGAAAATTGCAACATCTGATAATGCCAATGTCCCAGCCATGCGAGGTTGGCGTTTTGATGTGTTTGGACAATATGCTCTTGATATAAAAAATGGCAAATTGGCGATTGCCATTCAAAAACGTAAAATAACCTTAATCGAGTGCGAAAAAACACTTGATTTTATAGAAGAATAGCTTAAAGATTCAATTTATATTTAACCTAATTAATTTTAAAATGGAGAGAACAAATGAGTGATAAAGAAATAGTAGCTGCAGTTGAAGAAAAGACAGCTAGTACAACGACAGAGCTACTAACCAATGCTGTAGATATCGATAAAATGAAAGAATTAGTAAGTCCAGAGCTTATGAATAAAGGAATTGAAATTGCAATAACTTATGGAATGAAATTCGTAACAGCAATTGCAATCTTTATCATCGGTAAATGGATTGCAAAACGAGTTGTGAATTTTGCTGGTAAATTAATGGAGAAAGCTGAAGTTGAGCAAACTCTTGTATCTTTTACAAAAAATGTCCTTTATGGAATTACTATTGCCTTCGTTGCAATCGCAGCATTGAGCCAATTAGGTATTGAAACTACATCACTTGCAGCATTAATTGCAGCAGCTGGTCTGGCAATTGGTTTATCATTACAAGGTTCATTATCTAATCTTGCAGCCGGTGTGATGATTATTTTATTCCGCCCATTTAAGATCACTGATTTTATTGAAGCAGCTGGCGTATCTGGAACTGTGGAAGATATTTCAATCTTCACAACAACATTAAAAACTCCAGATAACAAAGAAATCATCATTCCAAATAATGGTATTACAACTGGAAATATCACTAATTTCTCTGCAAAGAAAACTCGTCGTGTTGATATGGTATTTGGTGTTGGTTATTCAGATGACCTAAAGCTAACTAGAAAAACAATCGAAGAAGTTATTGCTAAAGATAGCCGTGTTCTAAATTCAACAGGTAAAGAAAACGTAGTTGCAGTATCCAATCTTGGCGAAAGCTCGGTTGATTTTACAGTTAGAGTTTGGGTTAAAACCGCTGATTACTGGGCAGTTAAATTCGAGATCACAGAAAACATGAAAATGGAATTTGATAAAAAAGGAATTTCAATACCATTCCCACAAAGAGATGTACATGTAATATCAAGCAATACAGAAGATGCAAAAAAAGTTGCTTAGGATATTATAACAACTTATAATATTAAATAAAGAAAAAGGCTGGTCATTATAACCAGCCTTTTTTTATTAGTTATTTTTATTACTCAATAAGATTGTGAAGATTCACAAGTACCATTTGATAAAGCATTATACAAAGTAACTTGAGTATCCCATATTACGATATCATCATAATTACTTGTTGTACCTGGCTTATTAGTTAATGGAATATCATAGAAATTAATATCCCCATCATAATTGGCCGCTTCATTATCACCAACAATTTCTATTGCACCAGAATCTGATGTAGCAGGTAATTTTCTTACTAACTCAACTCCTGAATCAATATCGCTATTGCCATCATAATATGCACCGAAACCATTTTTACCGTGGCTTATTAGTATATATGCTGGCGCCTCAACATCAGATGGCGTACCTATCTCTAAACTATTTAAGGATCCAAATGCACCTTTATCTCTTTCATTCAGCCTTGGTTCATTATTTTTATTTAATATTACCAAATCATAATTATCACCAGAACTACTACCACTGGCCATTTCAAAACCTTGTAATCTAAATGAAGTACCACTAGTGCTACCTCTATTCATACCAATTACCAGATAATCCATACCTATATCTGCTATAGTCATTTCTGGCTCTAAAGGATTGGCCATATTCCAATTATCAATATAATTTGCTTTTAAATCAGCTTCATAATCAGATACCTTTAATTCAAAGCTATTCACACCTACTACTGATGGATCTAAGCTAGATCCAGTGGCATACATAGTTTTATCAATTTCATCTGCATAAAAGTCTGTGAATGGATCTATCGGTAAATCATTTCTATTATCGTAAAAATACATAACGAAAGGAAAGTCATCCCCCGCGTGAGAATCTTCAATATCTGCTATGTCTATTGAGATAGAATTTGGTTTTAAATTACCTGATGTATTTAGAAATTTTAGAAGAATGTAATCATCATAATATATTGTTGATTTAGCATTTGTAGACGCAAGCTGCATTCCATACCCCTTTGATAGAGGTACTGCAGTAGTTTGATCATCATATCCCATGGCTTGGTTTGGGTGTTGATTAT
>CALDHH010000058.1 GCA_937941575.1 uncultured Alphaproteobacteria bacterium
CTTGCGATGTCTCTAGTCGGTAGTTTAGAAGTTCCGATGAAATATCTTATTACTGGATTTGCTTATATCTCAGGTATATTTTTAATTTTATTAGGTATATCAAGATTGACTAAACAAATGCAAGAAGGGCCAAGAGGTCCAGGCGGTATGGGTACTTTAATGACCTTTATCTCTGCGGGTGCTTTATTGTCTTCTTCCAGAATGATGGGCGCCTTCTCTGCGAGTATGTTTGGTGACGCAACGGTAAGTACGAATGTGGCATTGTCTCCAGTGGTAACAGCAGCAATGACCGATCCCGCAGCCCAGACGGCTTTTATCGATGTTATTGAAGCCATTATGATATTTGTTATGTTGGTAGGTTGGGTTGCCTTTATAAGGGGGTGGTTTGTTTTAAAAGCTGTTGCTGATGGCGGAAGTCAAGCCTCGGTTGCACAGGCATTTACTTTTTTACTTGGTGGAGCTTTAGCGGTCAATTTACCAGATCTAATTAATTCAATACAGACAACAATGGGAATCACCGCTTTTGGTATGACCTTTAGCTAGAATATATATTACTTAATCTTCTATAAAATATAAAAAGCCGGTTCTAGTCCTTTAGAATCGGCTTTTTAATGATTTAAGTAGCTGTATTGTATAGATTTATTAATATAGCACTTGTCATCATTTAAATAGAATGCTATAATAAATTATTGATAAGGTAACTTATTAATGATCAAAAATAATCATTTTTATCAACTTGAAGGAGGATAACAAAATGAAAAAAACTAAATTAACACATAAAATCGCGGGTCTGTTTACAGCAGGTATCTTAATGAATATATCTGGAGCTAGTGCTCAGATGGAGGGTGGTGCAACAAGTGAAACTAACTTTACAGAAATCACGGGTAACATGACTGATTCCAGTTCAACATTGCCAAACCTGATTACAACAACAGCATATGTTGGTGGTATCGGTCTTGCAGTTGCAGGTATCCTAAAAGTTAAAGGTCACGTAGATGCGCCACAACAGGTTCCATTAAAAGATGGTCTTGTAAGATTAGGTGCTGCTGGTGGGATGCTTGCATTACCATTAGTGCTTGAAGCAATGGCCGGTAGTATCGGTGTAGGTGAGTCAGCTCCTAACTTGACAAAAATTGAAGCACTTACTTACGATTAAGTACATTACATAGTATTGGGTTATATGACCTAGTATAAGAAATTGAAACCAGTCCTTATTTAGGGCTGGTTTTTTTTGCGATGTTGAATCTATACAATTAGCTTAGTTTATATAAAACTTGTCATCATTTAATTAGGGTGATAAAATCGAGGCTTAATTGTATAAAATAGCAGGTCTGGTTGTAATTACTATTATTGATTAGATCCATAAAAACCTGCTTATTAATATTTAGGATGAGTATGTCTAACTTAAAAATTACAGCTGGTGTTAGTGTTTTATCAAATACTGGAAGGCCTTTAAAAAGTGAAGTTTTTATTGTCTCTGAGGAGCTAAAAAATAAAGTTTTGGAAAGGGATGAAAATTCTTGTCAATATTGTGGCTTTCACTCTGAGAAATACCAAGAAGTGAATTATAATTACGATGCTGCTGATTCTAAGAATAGAGAAGATATGTATGCGACTGCTTGTATATTTTGTAAACAATGTTTTGAATTAGAGAAGCTTGGTTATATGCAATCAGGTGCGATTATTTGGCTGCCAGAGATTGGACAAGCAGCTCTTAACCATATCTGTAGAGCTATATATGTTGCAAGAATAACTCAAGGCCCAATGGCCGATTCTGCAAGAGACATTTTAGAAGCTTTGATTTCAAGAAGGGAAGAAGCCAAAAAGAGATTGGGCACAGATGAACCAAAGATTATTGCATCTGTATTGCATGATTTTTTGGAGGCAAAAGAATACCGATTTAGAGAAAAGAAATTAGAGGGTTTTAGAATCTTACCTTTGGATAGAAGAATTATAAGAGAAGGTGAGCTGGAATTTAACCAATTTCCACAGATTTTAGCATATTGGCGTTCAAAAGATGGCCCATATGGTGGGGCAATGCCAAGAGATTGGCCGGAAATGTTCTTTAAGTTAAAAGCTAAGATTGCTAAAAATGATGATAATTCCACTGAAGAACATGAAGAAGTTGAAATAGAGCAAGAAATTATTGCCACTAAATAAACTTAGATCCGCTTAATCTTTGCAACCATCTATGGCTTAATGTTCCATTTACGTTTTATTCGATAATTGGCTGATTATATAAAATTAACAAATGACTATACAAATAAAAACTAACTCTGCTATTATATATAACAGATTGAATTTAGTTATATTTACAAAAAATTAACGATAAATATAATAAAATCATTCTTTATTAATCTAGGGGAGTTTTCTTAATTATGGGTGTTTTATTAAATCTGTTTAAGCCTATTGTTATGGCCATGCGTCAACCAGTTGAATCTTTCATCAGGTTGGAGACCGCAGAAGATGAATTCACACTTGTATCTGAAGACGGCTCTCTTATAACTTATTTAAGAATTGATGGTGCTCGCCAGATTATTGGTGAAGATGAGTATAAAAACATTCTGGAATCAGTGATTGTAAAATTGGGATCAAGATTTGATAAACCCGGTCACGCGATGCAGGTATTCTTTACCAGAAACCCAGATAAGGTTGAAGAAGAGGTCAAAGCCTTAATAAGACCAAATCATATATCAGCCAAAGCAATGGGTTTAGAAATTGATGATATTTTTGAAGAAAGAGCAAAGAATTTAAGTAATTATCTAGCTTGGGAAGAAATTTATTTCGTATTATGGACGAGACCAAGCAGTTTAAATAAATCAGATCTTGCCAGAGAAGCAGATAATTCAAAAAAGAAAAAATGGGTAAAAGCGGATAATGCTCAATATCCTTTTGCTGCCATTGATGCTTTAAAAACTAGACATTCTAGTTTTGCCAATTCGACCGTGACTTCTTTGAAAGAGATGGGAATTCAAGCCAAAAAGATTGAAGTTCACGAAGCCCTAAGAGCTGTTCGTGCGAATCTTTACCAAATTACTACAAATGGTAGATGGAATGCTTGTCTGCCAGGTGATCCAATTCCACCACGCGCGCCAGAGAGTAATCGTGACATGTCCGAGATTCTTTGGCCACCGCTTAGGCGTCAAATATCAACAATGTCGGCTAGAACTATTAATGATAAAGTAGTTGAGATGGGTAATTATATTTGGAGTGGTGCCGATATGGTGCTTGCCCCAATGGAACCAGCCCCATTTCCACAGCTTCTTAACCGGTTAACTGAGAGTAAGATCCCTTTCAGAATATCCTTTTTAATTGAAGGTGGCGGAATTCAGGGTGCTGTTGCGCAAGGTTTCTTGGCCGCTATTTTAGCTGTAACAAATGCTGAAAATAAAATGATTAAGGATTCCATCGAAGGTTTAACTAGAATTGCAAGAAATGAACCTGTTGTGAAGCTACGAGTTTCTCTATGTACTTGGGCTCCAAAAGGCGAGATGGATTTACTGGAAGAGCGTATGTCTTCTTTGGTGCAATCAACTGAAAGTTGGGGTTATTGCCAGCTATCTCAGATCGCAGGCGATCCTTTGGATGCTGTAATGTCTAGTGCTATGGGTATTGCTTGTGCATCAACTGCACCTGCGGCAATTGCCCCATTATATGAAGTAATGAAATTAATGCCATGGCAGAGAGCATCCAGTCCTTTTGAATCTGGGTCAATTTTATTCAGAACTCCTGATGGGCGTGTTTGGCCTTATCAGACAGGAACGAATGTTACTACAACTTGGTTTGATCTAATTTTCGCACAGCCTGGTGGTGGTAAATCAGTATTAATGAATACTTTAAATCTTGGTACTTGTTTAACTGCTGGTGTTATAAGCCTTCCTTATGTGGCGGTGATTGATATTGGTCCATCTTCGGCTGGTCTTGTATCGCTTATTCGTGATGCCTTACCGCCGAGTAGAAGGCATGAAGCAGTATCATATAGATTGCAGATGACTAATGAATATGCGATTAACCCATTTGATACCAAGCTTGGAATGCGTTACCCGCAGATTGATGAGAGAAGTTATTTAATTGAATTATTTACATTGCTATCGACCCCAGCTGGACAAAAAGAGCCATATGATGGTATCCCACAACTAGCAAGCATGGTAGTAGATGAGATGTATCGTTGGCGTGATGATAAAGTATCAAATTCAGAGCCTAGGCCATATATCCCAAGGATGGATGAAGAAGTAGATAAGAAATTAGTTGAATTGAATTTATCTCTACCTAAAGATCCATATTGGTGGGATGTAGTTGATGGATTATTTGATGCTGGTGAGACTTATCATGCTGGTCTAGCCCAAAGATATGCAGTGCCAACATTGGGTGATGGTATCTCGGCTGCAAGAAGACCACAGATTAGAAATCTATTAGAAGAAACAACAATCGGTAGAAGTACAGAGGGGGTTATTAATGCGTTTGAGCGGATGATGACATCTGCTGTACGTGAATTCCCGATCTTGTCTTCGATCACGAAGTTTAGTTTGAACGAGAATAGAGTATGTGCGCTTGATTTGGCTGATGTTTGTCCACAAGGGGATGATACGGCTGATAGGCAGACTGCCATCATGTATATGTTGGCAAGACATGCGCTTGTTATGCCTTGGTGGATTAATGCTGAAGCTGTTGAGAAAATGCCTGAGAGATATAGGGCTTATCATGAAGCACATCTACGTGATGTATCAGAATCACCAAAAAGACTATGTTATGATGAATTCCATAGAACAAGTGGGTCAAAAGCGGTTAGATCACAGGTTGTACGTGATGTACGTGAGGGTCGTAAACGTGGTATTCAAATTATATTAGCATCGCAGTTATTAGAAGATTTCGATGACGATATGGTTGATTTGGCAACAGGTGTTTGGATATTGGGTGCTGCGGTATCGGATAGAGCAGTTGATTCGGCCAAAGATAGATTCGGTTTAACTGATACTGCTAGATGGATTATCAGGCATAGATTAACTGGACCAAGAGCATCCGGTGGACCATGTCTATTAGTTCTTGGTACGACAGATGGTCGTTATGAGCAGCATTTGATCAATACATTGGGTCCAATTGAATTATGGGCATTCTCAACCTCTTCGGAAGATGTGGCGGTACGTGGTCGTCTATATGCAAGACTTGGTGCGGCTCAGGCCAGAAAACTATTGGCTGTGAATTTCCCGGGTGGTTCTGCAAGATCAGAAATTAGACGTCGGGTAATGGATTTCGCAGAAAAAGGCGAAGCGGAAAAAGCATCTGTTGGTGCCGTTGTTGATATGATCGTGGCGGAAATGGTTGAAACAACCAGAAAATCAATCATGGCGGAAGATGAGAAACCTACCGAAGATGATAAAACGATTAAAAGATTAACTGATGATGCTGAAGAAGAAGAAAGAAAAGCTAAAATAGAAGCTAAAAGGCTACAAAATAACAATCTTGATGATGGAATTGTTGATCCAGAAGCTTTGGCAAAGACAGAAGAAGTTGATTCAATGAGTGAACAAGTTGTTGATGTGGCTGAAAGCGAGAAATCTCGTGATGAAGAATTTATGGAAGAAGATACAGAATCTTCCAAAGATAAACCGCCGATGAATGATATTACATTTACTTAGATATTTAGATTAAACTGTTTCCAATTCGATTACATTTAAGTTGGAAACAGTCTTAATTTTAAGCTTGCTGTTATTATTTGTTTGTTAAGCTCTGACTTCCATTGGTTCTGCTGCCAATACTTCATTATTAAGCAATATATTTGATAGGTTAAAGCCTTGTTTATTTAAATTGCTTAATTTGATAGAGATATTCTCTATTCCATCTATATTTAGGGCGTCTTTGCTCTCAGTAATTAATTTATTACCAATTATTATTCCGTTTATTTCCTTATCAATTATAACTTTATCAAATCCCAAAAATGCAAATTCTTTGGCCAGATTTTCGGTAATTAATACTCGGTTATTATCAAGGTAACAGATGGATGATCTTAACTCATTTATATCCTCTATATTCAATATGGTTGATTTATAACCGGATTCATTTAAGAAATAAGCAAGTTGTGATGCGCCTTCTTCGTTAGTTTTCTTGGATAGATTGATATAGAAATGATCTTGAATATTAACCACATCACCAGAATATAATATACCAGGTTTAGAGATAAACTTTATTATCTTGGTCTCTGCATGATATGAAGCAAGTGATTGATATTTATTGATATTTAAATCTTTTTCTTCTCTAGCAATGATCGATACATTATCAATTAATATGCTAGAATTTGAGATATTGAAATCATTATCGGGTAGATTAATATATTGGGTTTCAACCCATAATTCATTGAGAATATTGATTAGACTTAGTTGCTCGGCTTTGGCCTGTTGGTTTGACGATATTTTCTGCATGGCAATTGTTTTGCCGATAAGTTTTGATAAGTTAATCATTGTTCAAGACACCTTTGTTTTTATTAATGCCCATGTTAATTGTACATGGTAGTTATAATATTCTATTACATTAAAAAAGATATATTCTTAGATCTTTATTTATTCAGCGGGCAATATGTTATTTTGTATATAATTCAATATAACATTTTTATAAAGCTTTGTAAAAATCAAAATAAATATTAGCTATTTAACGGGTAATTTAATTTATATGAAATAATTGATTCTAAATTTTGTAATTATATTATAAAAAAAGAGCAATTAATTAACATATATTATAAAACTAGAGTAAATCTTTAACATATATTATAGACTATCTTAGTTGAGTTAATAAAAAATTAATTTTTTTTAAAATCGAATTATTAGGCTTACAGCTTGATTTGATTGGTTCTTTTGTTAATAAAGACATAATCTATAGTTTCTATAATCATGTTTTTTAATCAAATAACTTGATTTTTGGTCAATTATTCTTTATAAATTTTATGATAATTAAAAAAAGTTTACAATAAAGCAGCTAAGATTAAGCTCAAAATGGAGGATATATATGACTATCTCAGGTATAAGATATGGTGTTGATAAAAATAACGGTAATGAATACGCAATCGTGTTTAAGGATGATAATATTACACGAATTGTCGGATTTGATAAAGAGACTGGCAAAGAATTTAATTTAGAGCCAAATACAACATATAATATAGTTGATGATAAATATAATGATGAAATACTATCCGATATCGAAAGATATGATGAGACCATAGAAGAAGTTCCTGCGAGAATGGAATATAAGATCGTTATGGGTCAAAATGGTAAAATGGAAAGTGATAAATGTGACGTAAACTTTATCGATTTTGATGAAGATATGCCATCTCAACATACTGAATCAGGCGCTGTATTTGCTCGTTATGCATTTACAAATATAGAAGATGATGTAATTCCAGGTGGATTACCAGATGATAAGCCAAGAAATAATCCAAATGCACCGCAAAAACCATCTGGAGGTAGTGTTTTTGATTTATTACGCGAAAGAAGCAATGCTCAAGCACCAAAAAGACCTGCAAATAGAAATGTGGCAGTAAGACCAAAGAGATTATCGCCTCAAGAACAACAGGTTTTAACATTATTGGGTAAATATGGTCGTAACTTAACTGAGATGGCTGAAAATGGTGAGCTGGATCCAACAATTGCTCGTGATAGAGAAATTGAAGATACTCTACAGATTTTAGGTAGAAGAGGTAAAAGCTCGGTTGCATATGTATCAGAAGGTGGTGTTGGTAAAACACAGCTATTCAAAGGTGTTGCTCAAGCCGCATTTGATAATGATGAAGATACAATATATTTTGATCTTGATTTACAAGGAATGGGTGCAGGCACTAAATTCCGTGGTGATTTTGAAAAGAAATTATTGCCAATCTTAAAGAATTTACGTGCAACAAAAGGAATGCTTGGTGGTAAAAAAGTTGTTCTTTGTATTGATGAAATCCATTCACAAATGACTGCTGGTCAGGCATCTGGTGGTACTAATGCTGGTGAAATGATGAAACCATATATCGCAGATGGTTCAATCAGTGTAATTGCAACAACGACTACAGAAGAATATAAAAAATATATTGAAGGTAATTCAGCATTAAAAAGGCGTTTCCAAAGAATGGATATTTTGGAGCCGAAAGCTGATGATACTATTAAAATATTAATGCAGATTAAGCATTTATTTGAAGATCATCACGGAGTTGAATATACTGAAGATCAAGCTAAAAGAATTGTTGAAGATACAAACCGTTATCTACCAGCTTTAAGACAGCCAGATAAAGCAATTAATATCATGGATGATGCAGGAGCAATTGCGAAACGTGACGGTAGAGATTTTATTACAGATGATGATATTTCAAGTTCAATTTCCAAAGAATCAAATTTAGATAAAGGCTTTGTTGATCAATCAGATAGAGAAAAATTTGTAGCATTAAAAGAAAACCTACCTAAAAAAGTTCTTGGGCAAGATGAATCTTTGAAACAATTTATTCCACCATTGCTTGCAGCAAAAGCAGGTTTGGCGGATGAAGATAGACCTTGGGGTGTATTCGTATTATCTGGCCCAACTGGTGTTGGTAAAACAGAGACTGTGTTAAGCTTGGCAGAAGAGCTATTTGGTGATCGTGATGCGGTTACAAGATTAGACATGGCTGATTTTACTGAGAAACATGAATTATCTCGTCTATTTGGTTCACCTCCTGGATATGTTGGACATGATAATGTTGATGGTAGATTAACGGAATCAATTCGTGATAAACCATATAGTATCTTGCTATTAGATGAAGTTGAAAAAGCACATAAAAGTATTCAAGATAAATTAATGGGTTTCTTCGATTCAGGTAAGATGACTGATAATAAAGGTAGAGAAGTTGACGGTCGTAACGTTATTGTTATCATGACAACCAATCTTGGTGCGGATGCTTTAAACAAGAAGTTAAATGGTGAAAAAGACTTTGGTTCATTCGGTAATCCTGAAGTAGATGAAGATGGTGATTTAGATCTTAAATCAACAAGCCTTTTAAAAGACTTGAAATCAGAAACTGAATCTGCAATGCGTAGCCATTTTAGACCAGAATTTGTTGGTCGTATTAAAGCTCTTGGTGGTGTAATTAACTTCGTTCCTTTGGAAAAAGCAGTTGTAAGAGATCTAACCATTCGTAAGCTTAAAAAAGTTGAAGATGGTATGCGTAATAACCCACAAGGTGTTAAATTGAAAAATACTTCTTTGAAATTCTCTGACGAATTCATTGATCAATTGATGGAAATTGGTCATGATCCAAAATATGGTATGAGAAATATGAATGGTATAATTGCAACCGATCTTGGCGGACCATTAGGTGAGTTTTTATTAGAAAATATCAAAGATATGACTGCCAAAAATAAATCTGGTAATGTTACTTTGGAATTTAATAGCTTGAAAGAAGCCGGTAGCCCAAAAATTACTGTTGATGCGTTTAATAAACCAGCTGCGAAAACAAAAGATGGTAAGCCAAAAAGTGGCAAGAGAGCAAAAATTACAATTAAAAAGAAGAGAAACTTAGATAACCGATAGGTAATTTAAATTAATGATTTAGATAAAGGGGTGGGATATTTATTCTTCCCCTTTTCTTTTGTCTTAAAATAAATCTATAATGATATTTTTTAATTTAAGGAATAATAAATATGTCTGAATATGATGCAATTATAATTGGGGCTGGGCATAATGGCCTTGTATGCGCGGCATATTTGGCAAAATCAGGTTTAAAAGTAAGGCTGATTGAAAAGAATGATGTTGTTGGCGGGGCTGCAACTACGTCTGAGTTTTTCGAAGGCTTTAAAAACTCGACTTGTTCTTATCTGGCTAATAATATCTCGCATAAAGTTATCAAAGATTTGGATTTATATAAGTTTGGGCTTGAATTATTGCCAATGGAAGCTGGGGTTTTATCTTCTCTGCCGAATGGTCGTAATTTAATTATTAATCGCGATAAAGAAAATAACCACCGAGAAATTAGTAAGTTTTCAGCAAAAGATGCTGATCAACATGATAAATTTATTGAAGAATTGGACGAGATAGTTGAGATAGTTCGTGAGCTAATTGAATCAAAGCCACCAAGTTTTAAATTAAATATTACGGAATTATGGGGTAGTTTAAAATTCGTCAATAAATTAAGACCTTTTTTAAAGAAAGGTCATGTTGAAAAACTAACTAATTTAATGACAATGTCATTGGGAGATTATCTAGATAGTTGGTTCGATAGTGATGAGCTTAAAGGCTATTATATGGGGCTGGGATCAATTGGTAATTTTAGCCATCCGTATTCATCAGGATCATCCTATATTCTAATTCATAACCGTTTGGGTCTGGCGGGATCAGATAAAGATTTAAACCTGCATGTAAAAGGTGGGATGGGTAACCTTACTGGCGCAATTGCGAAATCAGCTCAATCATATGGGGCTGAGATTTCATTAGAACATGATGTTAAAGAAGTAATGATAGAAGATGATGTTGCAATTGGTATTATCTTACAAAATGGTGAAGAGATAAAAGCCAAAAGGATAATTGCAAATTGCACGCCATATATTTTATTTAATAAATTATTAGATAATAAAAAACTGCCAAAAAGATTTGCGGGTAGAATGGATAAGCTTCGTTCAAAATCAGGTAGTTTAAAGATAAATGTCGCATTATCAGAATTGCCAGAATTTACATCATTGGCAGCATCAGAAAATGTAGAAAAATTGTTAAAAATGCCAATAAATATCTGTCCATCAATTAAATATATGGAGAAAGCATATCATGATGCCAAGGTGTCAGGCATGGCAAGAAGACCTTTTGTATCAATGATACTCCCAAGCTTGGTAGATGATAGCCTAGCCCCAGAGGGAAGCCATGTAGCCAGCATATTTGCCCAGCATTTCGATTATGATCTATCAGAAGATTTAGATTGGGATATTATAAGAGATGAAGCGGCCGATATGGTGATTGAAACAATTAATGAGCTTGCCCCAAATTTCAGATCATCAATCCTAGGCATGGAAGT
>CALDHH010000059.1 GCA_937941575.1 uncultured Alphaproteobacteria bacterium
AAAAGATAAGCTATTATAGCTATATCGGTTAGTTTTTAGCTAACTTGCAGAAGCCATTCATTGAAATGGCTTTTTGCATTATCGGTGTAATATTTCTTACGATCGCTACCTTTTAATTTCTTTTTCTTACCGGTATCCAGAATAATTGGCTCTGGGCTTGGGAATAAACCGAAATTTACGTTCATTGGTTGGAATGTCTTTTCATTGGCATCACCAGTTATATGAGATAATAGGGCACCCATTGCAGTTGTATTTGGTGGAGTATGGATTTCCTTACCGTTTAGTTCGGCTGCGGTTAATAATCCAGTCATTAAGCCAACGGCTGCACTTTCAACATATCCTTCACAACCAGTCATTTGACCAGCAAATCTAATATGTGGCTTAGTTTTTAATCTTAATTGGCGGTCGAGTAGGCTGGGGCTATGAATGAAAGTATTTCTATGGATGCCACCTAATCTTGCAAATTCTGCTTTTTCTAAGCCTGGGATCAATCTTAAAATTCTTTGTTGATCGCCATATTTCATCTTAGTTTGGAAACCAACTATATTATATATCGTGCCTAGCTTGTTATCTTGGCGTAATTGTACAACTGCATATGCTTTACGATCAGTATGTGGGCTTTGTAAGCCGACTGGTTTCATTGGACCAAAACGCAATGTTTCAACTCCACGTTCCGCCATGACTTCAATCGGTAAACATCCTTCGAAATAGGCAATATTCTCTTTTTCCCATTCTTTGAATTCAGTTTTTTCAGCATTAATAAGTTCATTAATAAAGTTTAAGTAATCTTCTTTCTCATAAAAAGGACAATTAATGTAATCTTTGCCTTCACCTTTATCATATCTTGATTGGAACCAAGCGATTTCAAAATCGATGCTTTCTTTATAAATGATCGGAGCAATAGCATCAAAAAATGCCAGATGTTCTTTACCCGCTTCATCCATAATTGCCTTTGATAAAGGGGCAGAAGTTAATGGACCAGTTGCCACAATTGAAAGACCCCAATCTTCTGGAGGTAGCTCAGTTACTTCATTTCGATCAATAGTAATCAATTCATGATTTTCTAATCTCTCAGTTACAATATTTGAGAATAATTCTCTATCAACTGCAAGGGCTGAACCAGCTGGAACTTTTGCTTCCTCGGCAGCACTCATAATAATTGAATTTAACTGACGCATTTCATGATGAATCAAACCAACCGCGTTTAACTCATGATCATCAGAACGAAATGAATTTGAACAGACAAGTTCCGCCAAGCCATTTGTTTGATGGGCAGCTGTCTTTTGCTTTGGGCGCATCTCATGCAAGATTACTGGCACGCCTTTATTTGCTAATTGCCATGCAGCTTCAGATCCGGCTAAACCGCCACCAATTACATGTACTGGTTTTTTACTCATATTCATTTATTCCTGATATTAAAGACGGTTTACTACTTAAGCAGTAAACCATCATTTATTTAAAAGCTTAATTTTTCTGCACGTTCAATTTGTGGTAATTCACGGATTTTATTTAATACTGCATTTGGAATTGTTTCATCAACCTGGATGATGGCAATTGCTTTTTCACTATCTTTTATTCGTCCCAATTTAAACCCAGCAATATTAATTTCTGCATCAGCCAAAACTGTACCCAAAGCACCAATTAAACCAGGTTTATCAATATTACGGATGAATAACATGTCTTTGGTTAATTCTGCTTCAATTGCAACATTATCTAACATTACAATTCTTGGGTTTTTATCACCAAATAAAGTTCCAGTTACTACATGTTGATGCTCATCTGATTTAACGGTAACTTTTATCAATGTTTGGAATGAGTTGCAGTCTTTATTTAAAGTTTCAGTTAATGTAATTCCAAGCTCATTTGCTTTATTCGGAGCAGATACAATATTAATAGTCTCCATTGAAGGGCTTAAAAAACCTGCAATAATTACTGAAGTTAATGGCTTTATATTTAGCTCTGAAACATAACCTTGATATTCAATCTCAATTGAGTTGACTGTCTTCTGATTAATTTGACCAAGTAGAGCACCCAATTGTTCAGATAGTTTCATATATGGTTTTAACTTCGGTGCATCTTTGGCGCTTACTGATGGCATATTGATTGCATTGGTAACAGCACCATTTAAAAGATAATCTGATAATTGATCGGCAACTTGTACGGCTACATTTACTTGCGCTTCTTCTGTTGATGCTCCTAAATGTGGAGTACATACAACATTTTTATGACCGAATAGGGCATTTTCTGTTGCAGGCTCAACTTCAAATACATCAAGAGCAGCACCAGCCACATGACCAGTATCCAGAGCATCTTTTAATGCTTTTTCATCAATCAATCCACCACGGGCACAATTGATTATATTTACCCCTTTTTTGGCTTTGGCAATAGTCTCAGCATTTAATATACCACGAGTTTTATCATTTAAAGGCACATGCATTGTAATGAAATCAGCATTGCCTAATAATTCATCAAGCTCAACTTTTTTAACTCCAATTTCAATAGCACGATCTTCGGTTAGGAATGGGTCAAAAGCAATTACTTTCATTTTTAATCCCATTGCGCGATCTGCAACGATAGAACCAATATTACCACAACCAATTATCCCAAGTGTTTTACCGAATAATTCACGCCCCATAAATTTGGTTTTTTCCCATTTACCGGCATGGGTTGATTGGCTTGCAGCTGGAATTCTTCTAGCCAATGAAAACATCAAGGCAATTGTATGTTCAGCAGTTGTAATCGCATTCCCAAATGGAGTATTCATCACAACTACGCCAGATTTAGTGGATTCTTTAATATCAATATTATCAACCCCAATACCAGCACGCCCAATTACTTTTAAATTCTTGGCAGCTTTTAAAATCTCTGGAGTTACCTTTGTTGAAGAACGAACAGCCAAACCATCATAATCACCAATGATTGCAATTAATTCTTCTGGGTTTAAACCTGTTTTAACATCAACATGGATGTTACGATTGCGAAAGTTTTCTTCTGCAAGATCGCTCATTTTATCGCTTATTAATACTTTTACCATTTTAGATATACCTTATAATTTCTGCCTTAAGCAGCTTGATTAATATTTTCTTCACGGATATTTGAATATTCATATGCTATCCATTCAA
>CALDHH010000060.1 GCA_937941575.1 uncultured Alphaproteobacteria bacterium
GACCTCACCCTTACCAAGGGTGTGCTCTACCACTGAGCCACTACAGCATCCTTATTTATGATTATTACACCACTCGTTTTTATTATGCAATAAAAATATTATTGTATAATTGTTCAATGCCCTTGACCAAAATCTATTTGAAACTTATTAATATAGAATGGAAAATTCAGATAAAAAGAATAGCAAGAAGACTCATCTTGATAAAAAGCGTGAGGAAAAATTGCGGGCTAATCTTAAACGCCGTAAGGTGCAGGATAAGGAACGTAGTAGTATCTTAAAAGATAAAGAAAAGGAATGATTTAATGTCAATTATGCCAGATCACTGGATTCGTGAACAAGCAAATAAAAATCAGATGATAACTCCATTTGTTGAAGAGCAAAAACGCGATGGCGTAATTTCATATGGTCTATCTTCATATGGTTATGATTGTAGGGTATCAGATGAATTTATGATATTTACCAATATAGATAGTGCAATTGTTGACCCAAAAGATTTTGATAAAGAAAGCTTTGTTGAGCGTAAAACAGATGTATGTATCATTCCACCAAATAGCTTTGCTTTGGCAAGAACGGTTGAGACATTTAAAATCCCACGGGATGTATTGGTTGTGTGTTTGGGAAAAAGCACATATGCAAGATGTGGGTTAATTGTAAACGTAACTCCGTTGGAGCCAGAATGGGAAGGGCAAGTTACTTTGGAAATTTCAAACACAACACCACTTCCTGCAAAAGTATATGCGAATGAAGGTTTGGCTCAGTTCTTGTTCTTCAAAGGTGATAGCCCTTGTGAAACTTCTTATGCGGATAAATCAGGTAAATATATGAAACAATCTGGCGTTACATTGCCAAGACTATAGGATAAAATTAAATGGATAAAATATTAATTACTGGCGGTAATCAGTTAAATGGTCGTATTAAAATTAGCGGAGCAAAAAATTCTGCCTTAAAATTAATGGTTGCATCACTACTAACTGATGAAGATCTGGTTCTAACCAATCTACCTGCTTTGCATGATGTTTATACATTGCTTGGGGTTTTAGAAGGTTTGGGAGTTGATTGTAATTTTGAAAAAGACCAACAAAAACTAACTTTAAATGCAGGTAGCGTTACAGATACAAAAGCACCATATGATCTTGTTCGTAAAATGCGTGCAAGCATATTAGTCTTAGGCCCATTATTGGCTAAACATGGTCATGCAGATGTATCTTTGCCAGGTGGTTGTGCAATTGGAACTCGCCCTGTTGATCTACATTTAAATGGCTTGAAACAGCTTGGTGCTGAGATCGTATTGGAAGAAGGTTACGTGAAAGCCAAGGCTCCGAATGGTTTAAAAGGTGCCAATATTCTATTTCCAAAAGTATCGGTTGGTGCAACGGAGCATCTTATGATGGCAGCTTGTTTGGCAGAGGGAGTTACTGTATTAAGTAACGCTGCTAGAGAACCAGAGATCGTTGATTTAGGTAATTGTTTAAATACTATGGGCGCAGAGATTTCTGGCTTAGGTACGAATACAATTACAATTAAAGGTAAGAAAAAACTTGGTGGTGCAAATCATCATGTCTTGGCTGACCGTATTGAAACTGGAACTTACGCGATTGCTGTTGGTATGACTGGCGGTAAGGTTGTGTTGGAAGATACTAATATTGAACTTATTAATTCACTGGTTGAACCATTGGCGAGAGCAGGGGTTGATGTGATTGGTGAGGGGAACACAATTACCGTTACTAGAACATCAGAAAAACTACATGGCGTTGATATAATGACTGAGCCATATCCAGGATTTCCAACTGATCTACAAGCTCAAATAATGGCAATGCTTACAATTTGCGATGGTGCTGGTATGATAACGGAGACTATTTTTGAAAACCGCTTTATGCATGTTCCAGAATTATGCCGTATGGGGGCAAATATCAGTGTCCATGGCTCATCCGCATTGGTGCGTGGTGTTCCAGAATTAAAAGGCGCAGAAGTAATGGCAACCGATTTAAGAGCATCTGTTGCAATGATATTAGCAGGCTTGGTCGCAAAAGGAACAACAACCATGAGCCGTATTTACCATCTAGATCGTGGATATGATAATATTGTTGATAAATTAAATGCTTGTGGGGCAGATTTAGAGAGAGTTTCAGATTCTTAAAAAAAGATAACATCATGTTTGAATTAAAAAAAAGCCCTATATCCAAAGATATGGGGCTTTTAAATTATTAGCAATCAGGTTTTAAGAATTACATCTTATTCTGATTATCTTTTTTCTTAACAGGGGCAGGAGTTTTAGCTTTAGCCTGATCTTCTGCTTCTTGTTTCTCAACAGCATTTTTAGATTGATCGCCGCTATGAAATTCGGTGCCAATTGGTTTTTTTGTATCCGCATCTAATTTTTCTTGCGCTTCTACTGCTTTTTTAGATTGATTACCACTATTAAATTCAGTGCCAATTGGTTTTGAATTGGTTAGTTTTGGCGATGGTTTATTATCGTTAGCTTTTGCATCAATAGATTTTTCTATTACTACTTTAATTTCCTTTTCTGCTTCGTCTCTTAATGGAAGTTTATAGGTTTTTACAGTACCGATAGCTCTAGATATTGTAGCAATTCCACCGAAACCTGCCATTAATACTGCACAAGTTCCTAATAGAAATGAACCTGTACTAGCAAGTAGCATAACACCAGCAGTTGCTGTAACCGCAGCTTGTGCAAGACCTATAACAGATTTAGCAGTGTTTAATATTCTTTCTTTTTGGTTCTTTGGGTGGATATTCAGTTTCATTTCCATTAATTTAGAAAATCCTGGATTATCTTTTGCATCGGCATCAGACACAGTTTCCATTGCCGCATTAAAAGCTTCTGTAAGTTTCTTTGTGTTTTTCTTTCTGTCCATTACAAGCTTTACAGAGCCATAAATTGCACTAGTTGCTACTAATCCACCTATAACAACTGGGGCAGTTGCAGTTGCAGTAAGTGCCAAAGCAGCACCACCAATTAATGAAACTGCTTTTCCAGTATATGCAATTCCAGAAGCCACATTCATCGTCAGCTTTGCTATGAAAGCTGATGCTTCTTTTGTCTTTTCTTGGTCTAGCTTGGCTTTTTCTTTAAGATCAATTTTCTCATCTGAGCTTAATGACTTAAATATGAATTGATTTAATTGAACTTCGGTTTTGAAACCAGATGTTGAGCCAACAATTTCACCTTCTTTAAAGAAAAGCAAATTTGGAACTCCGCGAACATGATATTCTGCTGCAAGTTCTGGGTTTTCTTGTACATTTATTTTAACAAATTTTACATTTGGCCTGTCTTCTGCGGCATCCTTTAAAATTGGATCTAATCTATCGCATGGGCCACATCCTTTGCCCCAGAAATCCACTAATACTGGCTTATCTGATTCTAATACTTCTTTTTTAAAATTTTGTTTATTTACATCAATAATTGACATTTAATTCCTTCTTTCTGGTTGATATTACGGGGGTTCCGTAAAGTGAATATAGCAAATGGGTTGAATGCGAGTCAAGGTAAATCGGATTTTGCAATGCCGATTTTTTGTGCTATAGCTATGTTTAAGCCAATTTAACAAGGATTATACTTTATATATGTGTGTACAAGAATTCATAAAAGAAATTTATCTAGATGAGGGTAAATTCATCAAAAGAAGTCCAGAAATTGAGATGGAAAAACATCGAGCTTTGTCAGATTTAAAGATGGATAATAGCTTTTCTTTGGTCGGATTCGAAAATGGGCCATATCATTTGGAGCTTAGCATTATTGATAATAAATTGATTTTAAATGTTAAAAATACTGCTGATGAATATTTAAAAGATTTCTCAATTGCTCTATTGCCATTTAAAAGAATTGTTCATGATTACTTCCTAATGTGTGAGAATTTTTATAAATTTGCGAAGTTAGGACAGCATAATAAAATCGAAGCAATCGATATGGGGCGACGTGGTTTGCATGATGAGGGAGCAGAGATGTTAATAAATTATACCAAGGATAAAGTAATTATTGATAAAAACACATCTAGGCGTTTATTTACTTTAATTTGTGTGCTACATATTCGTTGTATGTAATTTTTGACTAACAGAATAAAGAAAAGGAACTCATGTCCGAAAAAGAAGATCTAATGGAGTTTGACGGTACAGTTACCGAATTACTTCCAAATGCAATGTTTAGAGTAAAATTAGACAATGACCATGAAATTTTGGCTCATACATCTGGTAAAATGCGTAAAAATCGTATTCGTGTTTTGGCAGGGGATAGAGTAACCGTTGAAATGACACCTTATGATCTAACTAAGGGTCGTATCAAATTCCGTACTAAGTAATTATATGGATAAGAAACTAATATTAGCATCGGCCTCCCCAAGGAGGCTGGATCTATTAAAGCAAGTTGGAGTTGTTCCGAATGAAGTTATTCCAGCCGATATTAACGAAGATCCTCATAAAAAAGAAAAGCCCAATGTTCATGCTTTAAGGCTTTCTATAGAAAAAGCTCAAAAAATCTTTGCTGAGAATAAAGATTGCTATGTTTTGGCAGGGGATACTGTTGTGTCATTAGGCACCAGAATATTACCAAAGACCGAAGATGTAGATAGTGCTAGATATTGCCTGGAATTAATGTCTGGACGCAAGCACCGTGTTTATGGTGGGATTGCTTTATATTCTCCAGATGGCAAGCTTAGTAAAAAGCTGGTTACCAGTATCGTTAAGTTCAAAAAATTATCAAAATCAGAGCTAGAATCTTATCTTGATAGTAAAGAATGGGATGGTAAAGCGGGCGGATATGGAATTCAAGGATCAGCTTCTCAGTTTATTAATTCAATAAATGGTTCATATACTAATATAGTTGGTTTATCATTATTTGAGACTATGAATATGTTGAAAGGTACTGGATATGTCGAAATATGAAATACTTGTTGATAAGATAAATAATTCTTTGCATGTTGCTTTGCTGAAAAATGGAAAGCTTGATGATCTATATATGGACATTCAAACCAAAAGCCCAAGATGGGCAGAGATATATTTAGGCAAAGTTGTCAAAATAGATAAAATTCTAAATGCTGCTTTTATCGATTTGGGCGATGATAAATACGGTTATCTACCAGTTAAACATGCGTATATTCAAGGTATTAAAAGACAGAAAAATACTTTAATTAGTCAATTACTAAAGACTGGCGACATGATAATCGTCCAAGTGAAATCTGAAATGACCCGAGGTGGTTATGAAGAACATGAAAAACTGCCAAGATTAACTATGAAATTGCAGCTATTCGGTAGAACTCTTAATTACAGCCCGAATGTAAAGAAATTATTACATGCACCAAGATTATCAAAATCAGATTTAGCTGGTGTTACATCAGAATTAAAATCGCTTGATGGTGGTTGGTTTATTCGTGATTCTATTAATAACTTTAAAGATGAAGAAACCTTGGCTGAGGCTGCAAAACTGCATAAGCTTTGGACTGGATTAAAGATATTAGTTGATGATAGTAAAACAGGCGCAAAACCAAAACTTATATTTAAAGGCCCAGATGCAACTAGACGAGCTTTAATAGATTATGCCGCTCATGAAATTGAAATGATTGAGATTGCGGATGATTTTGCCTATGAAAATGCAATTAAATGGTGCGAAAGATATGCACCAGATTTATCAGTTAAAATTATTCAACCAAGGTTAGATTCTTATAAAGAAAAACAGAATTTTGACCTGTTTGAATTTCGGGATATTACAGCAGCTATTGAAGAATTGGATAATAGTAATGTTCCATTAAAAAGTGGTGGTTCAATTATAATCGAATGCACGAGAGCAATGACAGTTATTGATGTCAATCTAGGCAGTGGCTCGGATGTCATTAAAGCTAACACAGAGGCTGCGATTGAAATTGCAAGACAAATAAGGCTTCGTAATATCTGTGGCATGATTGTTGTTGATTTTATCAGTATGCAGCATAAAAATGACCGCCATTCAATTTTAAAGAAATTAGAACAAGAATCTGAGAGTGACCCTGCAAATCCACAATTGCATGGGTTTACTAGATTAAGTAATTTTGAAATTACCAGACGGCGTAGAACTCATTCTCTAAAAGAAAAAAATCATAGTTTAACAGTAGAATATAGCTATGTTACAGCTAATTCAAAATAAGCTAATCTTCTTTTATTCGCTGGTTGTATTGGGAATTATTTATAAATAGCTATAAAAAATAAACTTTCCTATTTACATTTAAGAATTATTTGCCTATAAAACCTATACCAATTTAAAATATATGCTCGGATAGCTCAGTTGGTAGAGCAGAGGACTGAAAATCCTCGTGTCGGCGGTTCAAGTCCGTCTCCGAGCACCATTACAGCAAAAAAGACCACTAAATGTGGTCTTTTTTGCTGTAATGCACATTGAGTTTAGATTATAAAATGGCATCTATGATGTCGTTTTATAATCTATTTACGAAGACGTGTAGTTAAAGTAGGCAGCACTAAATGTGGTCTTTTTTGTGTAATGCAATGAAAGCAGATAAAATTAAGACTAAACGTCTTAATTTTTCAATTTCATCACATTGAGTTCATATTTATAAGTTCGTCAGAACGCAGTAAAGATGATACGAAGACGTGTAGCAAGCCCACCAACAAAGAGCATTTAAGATTCCAACTACCCATATATTCCACACCCTTGTAATTAAAATCCCTTATATTTATAGTAAGTAATATGTCTTATTACTTAATCACATATATCTTTCTTTTAATAATATTTTGTTCAGCTGGAATATTTGATGACTATTTGGAGGGTAGGAAGTCTTTATATGTTTCACTTGCAGTGTTGGTCTTAATATTTGAAATCCTGTTTGTATACAATTTTAGTAATAATATTTTAAACTCATCATTATTACTATTTATGTTTTTAATGGCTGTTTCTTTTGAAATATACTCAATTATAGTAGATATTAAGAATAATCAGGCTAATAATAAATATATAATATTAGGTTCTTTTATATTTGTAACAGTGTTGGTTTCCCCTGCACTTTTAATGGGGGCTATAGTTCTCCTTAAGGAGCTCTAAAAAGACATAATATTATCAGGATCAATAGAAATCTTACCCATGATATAATCAATTGCTTCAAGGCTTATATTAATAGGCTCTGGAACATATTTTCTAGAGCTATCATAAGATTCAAATAGAAGACCCATTGAATAATTACCATCTCTTTTGTCTTCGTTGACTATTCTGTAATCGAAATTATAGATTATATGCTTAATTGCTTGTTTTTGAATTATGCCATCTTCATCAATCAATTCCCAAAGCTTTTTCATGTTGTAATAGCCATTATTTATAGCGCTGATATCATCTTCAGACATCTTCCCTTCGGGTGTTTTTAAATAAAGGAGACCTTTTTGTAGTTTTGATATAACAGTTTTAAGGTTATATAGTTTTTCCCCTTGCCTCGCATATTCTGCATTCTTGCTTGCAGTTAGCTCCTGTATAACAGTGTCCCAGTGTAGGGCTGTAAACTCATCATATGTTTTTGGTGGATTTAAAGCGGATATATTTACTCTATCCATGGCATCATATGAAACCATTTTATCTTGATAAGGTTCAATTTTTATATTTAACTGTTCTAAATTAGAAAATTCCAAGCCCATTTCATGAGCAATATTAGCAATCTCGCTTAAGCGCCGATCTTTATCATGTATCCATTGCTGTCTTTGACGAGTCTCAAAATAATTAACAGCTTTTTTAACCCCATTTATAAGGTCTTTTAATTCTGTTATGCTAGTTTCTTTCATTTCTTTTACACCTTGAAGATGAATATTTTCTTTCAAGGTTAATTATATAACGATTAAATTAATTTATTCATAACTTTATTTAAAATTGTATCTAGTTTAGATATTTGTTTTTACTAGCTCAATTTTTCTACCAAAAATAGCAGATGCTTTATCTTGATAATTGCTAGTTAAATCTGTAACTAAGAACTGATATTTATTGTCTTTGTTTAAGTCAGCTTCTATTTCATTATGATTATTTAAATATTGTTTTAATTTAATTGGAATGAATTCATCTTGTGAAATTACTTGAATTGTATCGCCTAGTATTCCCTGTGTTACTTCTTTTAATATACCGTAATGGGTACAGCCTAAAATAATACTATCTATATTTTTATCTTGGATATTCTTTAAATAATCAGATAGGATTTCTTTGACCCATTTATGACCATCATTCTCAATCAATGGTACCAATAATGGAGTTGCAACTGGAAGGATTTCTATATCATTATCTAGTTTATTAAGCTCTTCCGTATAAACTGCTGTATCTACTATGTAACTTGTTGCTATTAAACCAATCTTTTTTACTTTTAAGCTAATTGCAGTTTCAAGGGTGGGGACTATTACCCCTAAGATGCGGCGGTCTGGATAATATTGGGGTAGATATTCTTGCTGTAACTTCCGAAGAGCTTTGGCACTTGCTGTATTGCAAGCAATAACGATCAGTTTACAATCTTCTGCAAAAAGCTTTGTAACGGCTCTCTCAGTTAATTTATAAATCATCTCTGATGATCTATTCCCATATGGAACATGCATGGTATCACCAAGATATATGCTGTCATATTCAGGAATTAATTGGTGAATAGATCTCGCAATATTTAATCCACCAAGTCCAGAGTCAAATATTCCAATTTTCATGATTATCTACTCTATTAAATATTTAGCTCAATTATAATTGGGGTATGATCAGATGCTTTTTCTTTGGCTCTTGGGCCTTTATCAATATAGCAATTCTCTAAACAATCAGTTGCTTGGGCAGAAAGTAAGAAATGATCAATACGGATTCCTTCGTTTTTTGGCCAAGCTCCCCTTTGGTAATCCCAAAAGCTATATTGTTCTGCTTTATCGTTCTTTACTCTAAATGCATCGGTTAGACCTAAATTTAATAATGATCTATATTTTTGTCTGGATTCAATTTTAAACAAAGCATCATCTGCCCAAGCACTCGGATCATAACAATCTTGTTCAGTTGGGATAATGTTATAATCACCGCCAAGTACGACCATCTTTTCATTCTCAATCAAGTTTTTTGCATGTTTATATAAACGATCCATCCATTTTAGTTTATATGGGTATTTCTCTGTATCAACGGGATTACCATTGGGAAGATAGATGCTAGCCAATCTAACACCATTGATAGTTGCTTCGATATAGCGTGCTTGTTCATCACTATCGTCAAATGGCAGTTTTCTAATTACATCTTTAATCTCATGTTTAGATAGGATTGCGACGCCATTCCAAGATTTTTGTCCTGATATCTCGCATTTATAACCTAGCTTTTCAAAATCAGCATAAGGAAATGTTTCATCTTCGGATTTTAATTCTTGTAATAAAGCAACATCGGGTTGTTCTGATTCTAGCCATTCGACTATATTATGAACTCTTGCTCTAACCGAGTTTACGTTCCAACTTGCAATCTTCATAATGGGTGTTCCTATATATATGGCTGTTTTAATTATTTAAGCGGGATAATAAGTTGCTTCTTAGTACAAGTAAAGATTCTATTCTAGGCATTATTAAGCTGGATAGAAATGATTGCTGACTATTACTAGGTCACATTTCAACCGAAAATGAGCTTCCGCATCCACAAGATGTTGTGGCATTTGGGTTTTCAATTGTAAAAATTGCGCCCATTAAATCTGTTTTATAATCAAGCTCTGATCCATTAATTAGCTCCAATGAAGTTTCATCAGAAATTACAATCGCTCCATCTTTTTCAAATTGAATATCATCATCATTAATCTCACTGTCAAAGTTATAGTTATATTGGAAGCCTGAGCAACCTCCACCAGAAATTGAAACTCTAAGCATAAGACCTTGTTTATTATGTTTTTCTTGCAAGGTTTTTATCTGTTTTGCTGCTTGTTCTGTAATGGTTAAGCTTAAGCTTGTGTCAGACATATCTGATCCTTCTGGTTAATGTTGTAAATTCGTAATATTTCATATATATTTATATCCTAATTTGTCAATAAATGGAAATAAAACAATGAATGTGCATGGGAATATAGTACCAGAGTTTTTAATGGAAGATGGTAAGTCTTCTTTTGCTTGCCGTGGAGAAGAAAGTAAAGGTCGCCTACATGATGAACCTTTAAGTAAAACAAGATCAGAATTCCAAAGAGATCGGGATCGAATTATTCATTGCAAAGCCTTCCGTAGGTTAAAACATAAGACCCAAGTTTTCGTATCAAATGAAGGCGATCATTTCAGAACAAGGCTAACCCATAGTATCGAAGTTGCCCAAGTTGCCAGATCATTGGCAAGATCACTTGGCATTGATGAAGATCTAGCTGAATCTTGTGCTTTGGGACATGATTTAGGACATACTCCTTTTGCCCATGTTGGCGAAGATGCTCTAAAAGAAGTTATGAAACCATATGGCGGTTTTGATCATAATGATCAAACTTTGCGTGTAGTTACAAGGCTAGAGAAGAAATATCCTAGATTCGATGGTTTAAACCTTACTTGGGAGACATTAGAAGGCTTTTCAAAACATAATGGTCCAATGACTAAAAAATTAGAGATAACATTAGGTGAGTTGAACTCAAAAATGGATATGGGTTTAAATACGTATGCATCTTTGGAAGCGCAAGCGGCTGCGATTGCGGATGATATTGCTTATAATTGTCATGATTTAGATGATGGGATTTCAGCTGGTTTATTTACTTTGGATGATTTAATTGATGTGCCATTAATTGGCGGTATAATTAAAACCAAACGCAAAGAATTTCCAGATTGTGAAGAAAAAAGATTAGTCTCCGAAGTTATAAGAGAACTTATGGGATATATGATTATTGATGTAATGGAGCATACTAAAGCTAATCTATTGGAATTACAGCCAAAGTCAGTTGATGATATTAGAGGAGCTGGTAAAACTATCTTAGATTTTTCGGCTAAAATGTATGAATATGATAAGGCTATGCGTGCGTTCTTATGGGAGAATTTCTACCTACATAGAGAAGTATCAAAAATTAGAATAAAGGTATTTAGGGTTGTCCAAGATTTATTTAATACATTCATGGATAATAATCGTTGCTTACCAGAAGAATGGAGATTATTAATAGATGATGTTCCAAAAGAAATGTCTGATATTGACTGGCAAGCCAGAGTAATTGCAGATTACATCGCAGGCATGACTGATACCAAAGCATTGTTAGAACACCAAGATTTATTTGATCCTTATTTGGCTTTATAGAAAGTAGTTAAACAGAAAATGAATATATTTAAAAAATTCCAAGCTGATGTAATTGATATCTTGGATGAGATGGTAAAAGATGAATTTATTCCAGCAAACCTAGATTACTCAAGGGTAGCGGTTGAGCCACCACGTGATATTAGTCATGGTGATATGGCGACTAATGCTGCATTAGTCTTGTCAAAACAAGCAAAAAGAAACCCGCGTGAAATAGGCGAAGAATTGGGGAAGAGATTACTGGCTAATGATAATGTGGACAGCATTGATGTCGCAGGACCAGGATTTGTTAATTTTAGATTGGATAAGAATTACTGGGCAGAACATTTAAAAGAGATTTTATCTTTGGGTGTGAATTACGGTGATTGTAAACTGGGTAATAAAGAGAAGATAAATGTTGAATATGTTTCAACTAATCCAACTGGACCAATTCATGTCGGGCATACTCGGGGGGCAGTATTCGGAGATTCTCTATGTAACCTATTAGAAAAAGCTGATTTTGATGTAACTCGTGAATATTATACCAATGATGGTGGTGCTCAAATCGATGTATTGGCAAAATCAGCATTTATTAGATATAGACAATTACTAGGCGAAGAAGAGCTAAAGATTCCAGAGGGATTATATCCGGGTGAATATTTAATACCAGTTGCTGAAGGTTTAAAAGCAGAACATGGTACAAAATTAAAAGATATGCCTGAAGAAGAATGGCTGCCAATTATCAGAAAATTTGCAGTTACTCAGATGATGGAATTAATTAGAGAAGATTTAAAGCTTTTAGGCATTGAGCATGATGTATTCACTTCAGAACAAAAATTATCTGATGATGGTTTAGTTGATAAAGCATTTGCAAGATTAACTGAATTAGATCTTGTTTATCAAGGAACTCTACCACCACCAAAAAGTAGCAATATAGATCTTGCAACATGGGAAGCAAAAGAGCTTACTTTGTTAAAAGCATCTGAATTTGGTGATGATAGTGATCGACCTTTGAAAAAATCAAATGGTGAATGGGCTTATATTACACCAGATATCGCTTACCATTTTGATAAGTTTGAGCGTGGATATAAAACTTTGATTGATATTGTTGGAACTGATCATGATGGTTGGGTTAAAAGAATTAAAGCGGGGACTAGAGCAGTCACTGGCGATAAAGCTCAAATCTATCCAATAATGGTTTCAATCGTTAATTTGCTAATGGATGGTGAGCCATATAAAATGTCTAAAAGGGCAGGCACATTTGTAACAATGCGTGATGTGGTTGAAGAAGTAGGGGCAGGCGTTGTAAGATTTATAATGCTAACTAGACGTAATGATCAGGTAATTGATTTTGACTTTAAAAAAGTAGTAGAACAATCAAAAGATAATCCAGTATTCTATGTGCAATATGCCCATGCAAGATGTTGTTCAGTATTAAGAAATGCTTCAGAACATTTTAAAGATGAAGAGTTACAAAACAAAAATTTATTAAAAGCTAATTTCAAAAGATTGAATTCTGAAGATGAAGTTGAATTGATTAGATTAATGTCAAGTTACCCAAGGTTAATTGAATCTGCAGCTGAATCTCATGAGCCACATAGAGTTGCTTTCTATTTGCAAGAACTCGCAGCAGGGTTGCATTCTTTCTGGAATAAAGGTAAAGATAATGAGGATCTAAGATTTATTATTGATGGAGATAATGAGTTAAGCTTGGCTAGAATGGCTTTGGTTAGATCTGTTGCAACCGTTTTGTCATCTGGATTGAATATATTAGGGGTGACAGCACTAGAGGAAATGCGTTAAATGAATAATCTTAACCAACCAGAAAAAGATCCATCGGAATTCGCGAGCTTTTATGGACAAGAATTACGTAGAAAAAGCGAAGAAAAAGATCGGGTATTCCCATCTTTTCTAGTATTGTTATTTGTAGTGGTTGGTTTCGGCGCAATTATTTGGCTATCTTATCCAGATTCTAGTGCTGATATTAACCGGGATAATTTACCAATTATTCGTGCCGATAGTGGTAATTACAAAGAAAAACCAAAAGATCAAGGTGGTATAGATGTGTTACATAGAGATAGCACTGTATTTGCACCATTAGAGATCGTTGATAAATCAACCCCAGAGAATATATTGCCAGATACAGAAGAGCCTGTTGAAAGAGCTCAAATGACTAGTAAAGCAATGGGGTTAAAAAGCCTTGAAAATAAAGAGCCGGAAGTCTTAATCGGCAATAAATCTATTACAGAAGAAATTAAAAGAGTAGAAGATGTTAAGAAAGACATTGAGTTTGCAAGTAATCTAATTCCAAAAGAAACTCCAAACTCCGTAAAGGCAGAGATTGTTAAAAATATCTCTCCGATAGCTGAAAGCTTGATTGAGCCTGAAGCGATAGAAGTTACAGAAAAAAAAGAAGTTAAACCTGTTATAGAGGAAATAGAATTAATTAAAAAGACTATTGAACCTGTAAAAGTGGTTGAAGTCCAAAAAGCAATAAAAGCAGAAGACATAAAAATATCCCAAAATGGTAAATCAATTATACAACTTGGATCTTTTAAGGAAGAAAG
>CALDHH010000061.1 GCA_937941575.1 uncultured Alphaproteobacteria bacterium
GAACACCCAATTACAGAGATTATTACTGGAATTGATTTAGTTCGCGAGCAAATCAGAGTAGCCGCAGGTGAAGTATTATCCTTCAAACAAGAAGATGTTACTTTCCGTGGTCATGCATTTGAATGTCGTATTAACGCAGAACATCCAGAAACATTTATTCCATCCCCTGGTAAAATTACCAAATATCACCCACCCGGCGGTTTGGGAGTAAGAGTGGATAGTGCGATTTACGAGGGTTATACAATTCCACAATATTACGATAGTTTGGTTGCAAAACTGATCATACGTGGTGAGAATAGACAAGATTGTTTAATGCGGATGCATAGAGCCTTGAGCGAATGTGTAATTGAAGGGATTAATACTAATCTAGCCTTACATGAAAGAATTCTACAAGAACCAGAATTTAGATCAGGTGATTTTGATATCCATTGGTTAGAAAACACAATTGCTCGCGATAGAAAACTTGCCGAAGAAGAAGCAAAAAAAGCAGGCTAATTAAATATATTTAAAATTAAGGTTATAATTAAATGTCATTAAAGAACACTGAAGATACTTATGGTTGGGTTGCAAAGTTTTTACATTGGGTAATTGGTTTTACAATGATTGCTCTGCTTGCGGTTGGTACATATATGGAAGGCTTGAAAGCTAGTGATTTCAAATGGACCCTATATTTAACCCATAAATCTATCGGTGTTGCGATATTATTATTAATCTTATGGCGGATAATTTGGACCATATATAACAAAGCACCAAGGCTGCCAGAGGGCATGGATAAGAAACTAGTCCTTGCCTCAAAACTTACCCATCTTGCTTTATATGTAGTGATGATCGGGATGCCTTTAAGTGGTTGGTTGATGTCTTCTGCTGGTGGCTATCCGGTAAGCTTTTTTAAATTATTCACTATTCCACCTTTAATGGATAAAAATCCAGATCTTGGTAAAATATTCCACCTAATCCATGAAATAATGGGAAAAGCTGCAATTGCTTTAATTGTTATTCATGTATTAGCTGCCTTAAAACATCATATTATTGATAAAGATAATATCTTAACTCGTATGTTACCATTTGGCGGAAAATGTTTATTAACTGGCGATGAATGCATCACAAAAAAATTAAAGCCAAAGCCTAAATCAGATAAGACTGATTAAAATAATCTATGCGTATATTCATTATAATCTTAATCTGCATCATCCCAAAACTTGCTTTTTCTAATATTCCGAGTTGGGATATTATCAAGGATAAATCGAGTTTAAGCTTTCAAACCAAGCAAATGGGCAAAGAAATATCCGGTCAGGTTAATGATTTTGATGGTTTGATCTTATTTGATGTAAATAATCTAGAGCAAAGCAAAATAGATATAAAAATCAACCTGAATAGCATTGATTCCAAAGGCAAAAAAAGAGATGCCAAACTACAAGAAAAAGAATGGTTTGATATAGTTCATTACCCAGAAGCTAGGTTTAAGTCGGTAAAAATAAAGAAGCTGGATAATGGCCTATTTGAAATCGATGGAGAGCTTACTATTAAGGATGTTACGAATCGTATTAAACTGCCATTCGAATTACAATTCTATAATGAACAAGGATATGAACGAGCATTAGCAATAGCAGAGATAGAATTAAATCGAATGAGCTTTAATCTCGGAACTGGTGATTGGTCTGATTCTAGTATCATATCACATGATTTTTCCATATACTTGAAATTATATGCTAAAATAAAGTAACTTTATGTACTTTGTACTCCAAAATACAAAAAAATATATTATTTCCTTTTTAAGTTTCAAATCCTAGTTTAAGCTTATTCTTAATGAGAACTTTATATCACCTATCACTCCATCCTGCATCAAGAAAAGTGCGTATTGCACTTGCTGAAAAAGGATTGGAGTTCGAACTTAAAATCGAAAAAATATGGGAAAGGCGCACCGATTTCTTAGCCTTAAACCCTGCTGGTGACGTTCCTGTATTAATTGAGCCTGATAAAACCATCCTAACCGATTCACAAGTTATTTGTGAATATTTAAACGAAGTTTATGACACTGTTGAGCTTATCGGTAATACTCCAAACCAGCGAGCAGAGACTAGACGACTGGTTGCTTGGTTTGACCAGAAATTTAATTTTGAAGTTACCGAGAATCTTGTCGGTGAGAAGATGATGAAAAGATTCTTAAATATGGGTGAACCGCATGGTCCTGCAATCCGAGCTGGGCATGCAAATATTCATTATCATTTGGATTATATTGGGTTCTTAACTGAACGCAGAAGATGGCTTGCTGGTAAAGATCTATCATTGGCAGATATTACAGCCGCAGCTCATCTATCCGCAATCGATTATATTGGTGACGTGCCATGGGACGATCATAAATCGGCAAAAGATTGGTATGCAAGGGTTAAATCAAGACCAAGCTTCCAACCTTTATTAGAAGATAATATGCCAGGGATCACCAAAAATAAACATTACAACAACTTGGATTTTTAAAAAGGTAGCTAGATTTTGAACGACCACATCCAAGATATGTCAGTTAAGCCCAAGGGTAAGAAATTATTTTGTTTTGGTTTCGGATATGTAAGCAGTTATCTAGCCCCTTACTTAAGTCAGAGTGATTGGGAAATATTTGGTACCACCACTGATGAAGAGAAACGTGATTTCTTAAATGAAGATGGTATTAATGCTAGAATTTTTGGAGAAAACCACCCATTAGGTAATGCCCAAGAATCTTTGGAAGATGTAACTCATTTATTAATTTCAATACCACCGAATAGCAATGGTGATATTGTATTAGATATTCATGCAAAAGACATAGAGAATTTAAAAAAACTTGAATGGGTTGGCTATTTATCCGCCACATCTGTATACGGGAATTGTGATGGTAATTGGGTTGATGAGGAATCTAGCACTGCTCCATCAAGTAAAAGGGGTAGCGAAAGAGTACTCGCAGAAAATCAATGGTTAGATGCTTTTAAGAAACATCAAATCCCTGTTCATCTTTTCAGATTAACCGGTATCTATGGCCCCGGCCGAAGTGCTTTGGACACAGTCCGAATGGGAACTGCAAGAAGGTTAGAGAAAAAAGGCCATGCCTTTAATCGCATTCATGTTTTAGATATTGTTCAAACCATCATTGCTTCAATAAACAATCCAAACCCTAGTAGTATTTATAATCTAGCCGATGATAACCCAGTTCCAAGCCATGAAGTAATTAAATATGCTTGCGAATTATTGAATATGAAAGTCCCACCTTTGGTGCCTTTTGACCAAGCCGATGTAGCACCAATGTTAAGAAGTTTTTATAAAGATAATAAACGTATAAAAAATGATAAAATCAAAGGCGAGCTATCGGTTAATTTAAAATTTCCAGATTATAAATCAGGCCTATTGGATTGTTATGAAGTTGAAAAAGAATTGGAAGCCGAAATGCAATCCGGTGACTTCCTGTTTAAAATCTAACTCTCCCTCCTCTCCAAATTAAATATAAAAAAATTAGATAAAAAAAAGAGAGCCAATAGATAGCTCTCTTTCTCAATATATAATTTAAGACTTTATTATTTTGGGCCTTCCATAGGCATTGGAGCACCCATTCCGCCACCCATCATTCCACCAAATGAATTACCATTCATCAACATTTGACCATCTTTTGTTAATTCAACCTTATAAGTAACATCACCATTAGCTTCAGTTTTACCCATTGCTTGCAACATACCCAAACCCATTTGCGCTTGCTGAGAAACCATCATGATAGATGGATCGTCTGATGGATTTTGGCTTAGCTCTGCAAGTGCTGCAGTAATTCCAGAGAACTTAAACAACATCTTTGCAATTGCCATTTTTGTAGCAGTCTTATCCGCCACAGCATCGCCTTCCATTTTAACTTTTAAGTTTTTTGAATTAATGAAGCTATCTTTAATAACTATGCTTGTTCCATGATCAGATAATAGAGATGGTAATTTAGCAGAAACAGCAGCAAGTTCTGCCGTGTCCTCTGGCTTTTCAACCAGGCTATCAAACCCACCTTTTACCAAAGTCATTATTTTTTGCATTGGTAGTTTATTAACTTCTGAATCAAAATTAATCTCTGATGGTATCATGCTTTTATAGACTTCTGCTACACCATCAACTTTTATGCCTTTAATAGTATCTTTTATAATAATCTTAGTATTATCACTATTAAAATCATATACATTATATGTTGCGTCTAATGAGGCAATTTCTAAGCTAAATGGCTTATCAGTTTTAGCTACATTTCCGATATCTTTTGTGCTTTTGAATTTTAAGCCGGACATCTTGAAATTAGTCTCTGAATCTTTAAATAAAGAATCTAACATATCAAAGAAGCTTGATGAAAATCCTAACATATCTTCTGGTTTTAAATTATCACCTTTACCAGATAGGCCACCTATACTATCAAGCATAACCACCTGTTTGGAGATATCTAAGCCAGTATATTTATTATCTGTCGACACATTATCAATAGATAGAACATATTCATCCGCTATATTCACCGAAAAATCATTCATTCTAAACATGCTTGGGCCAGACCATGTTTTATCTGCATCTTGTTCTAACTTAGTTTTAAAAGCAAAATCTTTAACAGACATATTAATTGAACTTGGTTTTCCCAATAAATCTAATCCGTTATATTGCAGCTTAATATCTGAATATACTGTATTCATCAGGGGAGTAATTCCACTGCTAACATTCCAAATACCTTGTGATACTTGTTTGCCAATTGTAATCGATCCAACTTGTTTAGCTTGGGCATCGAATATTTTCATTGGACTTGGTATTTTTGCAGTAAATTTCCAATTACCACTTTCAGCATTATCATCAACTGGAATCATATTAAGTTTTGGAATACCCATATCAAGATTCTGTTCACCCATTTTAATTTTAATATTTGGATATGCGACAGAGAAGTACTTATCCATTGGAGTCACTGTAATTTCACCATCCAGTCCCAAAATCCCTGATTCTTCGTTTACTTTAAGTGTCTTCCAAGTATATGAGCTTTCAATTTGCTTTTTTAATTTATCAGCATTCTCAGCATTATATTCATACGCGAAGACTGATGTCGAGCTAGACAGCAGGATAGCACCAGCAGCCACATAGTTAATGATTTTTTTCAATTTTATTCCCCTTTAAAAATTCAAAGATTATATTGCAATTAAGATAGAATTATGCAATTAATCTGAGAATACTACATTATAATTATTAAAAAAAGATATATAAATGCTGAATTTTATCTATGGTCTAAATGATAAGCTTTTAAGGGTAGAGGAAATGCTACCTAAAAAGATCCGTGCTTTCTTTTTACCATTTCTAACTATATTATTTATTGCAGTTATACTTATTGCTATACCAAGTCCAGAAACTGAGGCGTCAAACGTATTTAAGCCTGTTATAATATATAGCGATAAAGAAACAGTAAATGTTCCACCAGAGGGCGTAATTGGTAGCTATGTTTCTGCCGGTGAGTTGGTCGATTTATGCGCTAATAACACAGCCAGAGAAGTAACCTGTAGTGGCTATATTGCAGGAATTATTGATTATCATCATTTAATGAGAACCATGGGGCAAAAGCCACCGGTTAGCTTCTGTATTCCAAAAAACATCAAAATGGATAGAATCACTAATGTTGTATTAAATTATATGACGGCCCATCCTGCCAATGATGCATTCGTTGCAAGCCCAGCCGTATCAGTTGCGTTAAGCAAGGAATTTCCATGTAAAAGAAAAAAATCCAGAAAGATTAGAAGGTAATTGTGGAAGCTGTTACAGGTAATCCATATTACAAAAATACAGAATTTGAAATAGAATCAGATTTCAAACCAGCTGGAGATCAGCCAGAAGCAATTAAATCACTACTTCAAGGAATTAAAGATCAAGAAAATGATCAAGTATTATTAGGTGTAACTGGATCGGGTAAAACTTTTACAATTGCCAATATCATCAAAGAAACTCAAAGACCATGTTTAATGTTGGCACCCAATAAAACTTTAGCTGCTCAGCTATACGGTGAGATGAAAGAGTTCTTTCCGAATAATGCAGTTGAATATTTCGTGTCATATTATGATTATTACCAACCGGAAGCCTATGTACCAAGAACCGATACTTTTATTGAAAAAGATGCCTCAATAAATGAACAGATTGATAGAATGCGACATTCTGCCACTCGGAATTTATTGGAGCGAAAAGATGCGATAGTAGTTGCCAGTGTTTCTTGTATATATGGTATGGGTGAGGTTGAAACTTACCAAGAAATGTCTTTTCCATTAAAAGTTGGTGATATAATTGATCGCTCACAGCTATTGGAAAAACTGGTTGAGATTCAATATAAAAGAAACGACATTGATTTCTCGCGTGGTTCTTTTAGGGTCAGAGGCGATACAGTCGAAGTATTTCCAGCCCATTTAGAAGACGCCGCCTGGAGAATATCTCTATTTGGTGATGAGATTGATAGCATAGTTGAATTTGACCCCTTAACTGGTAATAAAACATTTAAATATGATGAAGTTCGCCTTTACGCCAAAAGCCACTATGTTACTGCAAAACCAACTATAATGCAGGCAATCAAGCAAATTAAGATCGATCTCAAAACTCGCCTTGCTGAATTTTATGCCGAGAATAAATTACTAGAAGCCCAAAGATTAGAAGAGCGGACTAGATTCGATATTGAGATGATGATGGCAACAGGTATTTGTGCGGGGATTGAAAATTATTCCAGATATTTAACTGGTAGGCCAAATGGTGCCGCACCTCCAACTTTATTTGAATATTTACCAAAAGATGCCTTATTAATCGTTGATGAAAGCCATGTTATGATTCCGCAATTACGGGGCATGTATAAGGGCGATAGATCAAGAAAAGAAAATCTATCCAATTATGGTTTCAGGCTGCCTGCTTGTTTAGATAATAGACCCTTGATGTTTGAAGAATGGGATAAATTACGACCACAAACAATATTTGTATCCGCAACCCCAGGTGATTGGGAGTTAGAGCAAACAGATGGAGAATTTATCGAGCAAATTATTCGCCCTACAGGGCTTATTGATCCCGAAGTTATAATCAGGCCAGTCAAGGATCAAGTCGATGATTTAATGTCAGAAGTAAAGAAGAATGTTGAGATTAAAGAGAGAGTACTTGTAACGACCCTTACCAAAAAAATGGCGGAATCTTTAACTGAATATTTCGATGAGAATAATATCAAAGCCCGATATATGCATTCAGATATTGATACATTAGAGCGAATTGAAATTATCCGAGATTTTAGGCTTGGGACATTTGATGTTTTAATTGGGATTAACTTACTACGAGAAGGTTTAGACATACCTGAATGTTCATTGGTGGCGATTTTAGATGCAGATAAAGAAGGGTTCCTACGTAGTCATCGATCATTAATCCAAACAATCGGAAGAGCGGCCAGAAATATACGTGGTCGAGCAATATTATATGCAGATAAAATGACCGATAGTATTAATAAAGCAATCTCGGAGACATCAAGAAGGCGTGAAATACAATCCCTTTATAATGCTGAGAATGGTATCACCCCTAAAACCATTATTAAAAATGTATCGGATATATTAGAAGGCTTGAATAAGAACCCCAAGTCAAAGAGACCAAGAAACACCAAATCAATTGCCGAGATTCAAAAAGAAATAAAATCTCTAACAGTTGAAATGAAAACAGCAGCTGCAAATCTTGAATTTGAAACAGCTGCTGAATTACGAGATAAAATTAGAGAATTAGAAAATATTGAGCTTGGGATAATATGATAAAAAAAAATGCGACTAAATGCCGCATTTTTTAATAATTGTAACTTAATTACAGCTTAGTCATTACCCAATTTTTTTTGATCTCTTTTGGCTTGCTGTGCTTTTTTTCTTTCATCTCGCTCTTTATCTTTAGCAAGTGTTATAAAACCATTTAACTGATTAATATTACCTTTTATTGCTGAAGCAGTTTTTGGAATAACAGCTAATATAGATTGTACATCAAATGATTCTGGTAATTCGATTGATGCTTGCTCATTGCTTAAAATTTCAACCATCTCTGGGCTAGTTAAATATTCTTTGCTCCATTCTAAAGCATCTTTTAAATCTTCAGCAGAAGTACTACCAGTATCTTCCATCTCTTTTACCACTGCATCTAATTTAGCAAATTGACCCATTCCCTTTGTATCAATATTTAAACGTTTAGTAACAATAGCTGTAAATATTTTCATTTCAACAATCTGTGGAACCAATGCAAGTAGAGTAGATGCGTTATCTGTATAAGGATCCTTTAAAATACTAAGTTGAGAATTCAAGGATTCACTCAAATCTTGCACCAATGCTTCTTGGTTATTAATATTCTTTAACTTCATTCCATGGTTCTTAAGTGCATTGAATAATGTTGTTGCTAATTTAAAAGGTGGTAATGCCATAATATTTAATCCTTAATCTAGGGTTATTTAAAAAATGTATTTTTACATAAAGAATAGGGAAAGTCAACTAAATTTATAAAAAAAATTTAAATGCCATTTTCAAATCTAAAATAGAATGATTCCTTATCTTTTTAAATCTATAAAATTATCTATCTTTATGAATTATAAAGCAATTATTTTTTTGACTTTTGCACAAGCTAAT
>CALDHH010000062.1 GCA_937941575.1 uncultured Alphaproteobacteria bacterium
TAAATGAGGGAGAGCTTTATATCGGCGGTTGTCAGCTTGCTCGTGGTTATCTTAATAGACCAGAATTGAATGCTGAGAAGTTTATAAACTTTAATAATACAAGATTATATAAAACTGGTGACAGGGTTAAAAAACATGAAAATGGTGATATAGAATTTTTGGGCAGATTAGACCGCCAGTTTAAATTGCGTGGACAATTAATTGAGCCAGATGAGATTGAGCAAGCGCTTAAATCAATAAATTCAGTATCAAATGCAGCGGTTGTGAAATTAAATAATCAATTGATAGCTTTTGTTACATCGATCAAAGAAATTCAAAAAAGTGATATTAAAAAACAACTTTCAAATAGTTTGCCAAAATGGATGATTCCAGATTATATTCAATTCTGTGGAAACCTGCCTAAAACTCCTAGTGGGAAAATCAATTATACTGATTTATCGTTAAATATAAGGACTGTTGTAGTTAAAGAAACCACAAAGACAGCAACCGAGGAGAAGCTATACAAGATTTGGGTAGATGTTTTAGGTCATCAGGATTTTGATAAAACAGCCTCATTTTTTAATATTGGCGGAGATTCTTTAAATATCATGAATTTATCAGTCGCGGCAGAAGGAGCTGGTATTTCTTTGCCAGTTGCCACAATCATTAAATATAAAACTATTGAAAAAATTGCAGAGCATTTAGATCAAAGCTCAAAACAAGATAACGGCTCGATGCTTGCAGAAGATTTACGAGAATTTGTTAGGGTAAATTACTTAAATGAGTTTAAGCCAAAAGCTAATATTAAAAGCAATAAACCTTATGAAGCCATTTTCTTAACGGGTGCTACTGGATTTTTAGGTGGGCGTGTTCTGTGTAATATATTAGATAACACGGATGCCAAAATCTACTGCCTTATTCGAGCTGATAACCAAGCTTTAGCTGAACAACGCATCAATCAAGTTCTAATAGATAATGGGCAAGATTTAAGTGATCGAGTTATTCCTATATTGGGCGATTTATCAGAACCTAATTTTGGATTTGCCTCTGATATCTATCAAGGTCTTACAGATATATGCGATGCTGTTTATCATAATGCAGCTTGGGTTAATACTGTTCTTGATTTTGATGCCCTACGCCAAGCAAATTTAGATGGTTGTTTTGAAATTCTAAAATTTGCTACGAGAAATAAAATAAAAGATTTACATTACGCATCAACCCTATCTGTCTTTGTTGCCACCGATCAAAATACAGGCATAGTTTTGGAATCTGACTTGCTGGATAAGACCACAGAAATATATGGTGGATATGCTCAAACAAAATGGGCGGCAGATTGGATGTTCTCACAAATATCTAGCGATCAATGCCCTATTTGGAATTACCGTTTTGGCTTGATAACAGGCGATAGTCAAAGTGGAGATACACCGTCTTCAGAATCTCTATCGATGTTCTTTGAGGGAGTAGAAGATTTGGGATGTCTACCACAATTATGTGCCCAAGGCATGAATGATTTGCAAATTGATGTAACACCGGTTGATTATGCAGTATCTGCCATGACCGAAATATCTAGGACAGCTCCAAATGGTATCTTTCACATCGCAGGTGAGAATGGATATAGCTATAACCGCCTTATAAAAGCTTTGCAAAAAGAAGCAATCCCTTTTGATTTAATTGGCTTGGATGAATGGCTTAGTTTACCAGATCGTAAATCATTTACTACTAATGCGTCCGCTGCCTATTTGGCACTCTGTCGTTGTTTACCATCAGATCAATTTAATACTCATCGCATGTCTGACTTATTCCAAGCTAGTGATATTATATTTGATCAAAGCAATACTAAAAAAGCTCTTCGGGGGAGTGATATAAAATTACCAAATGACCTTGATTATTTAATGAATATTTATATTAAAAATCATGTGAATAAACGAGATATTCAGATAAGGAGAAAACATGTCTAAAAAAACAACTGGTATGTTACTTGGGAAATTTATGCCTCCACATATGGGGCATGTATATTTGGTAAATTTTGCCAAATCTTTTGTTGATGAATTAACTGTTGTTGTTGGATCTCTTGATGAAGAACCAATCGCAGGAGAGTTACGTTTTAAATGGATGTGCGAGATGTTCCCTGATGTAAATATCGTTCATCTCACCGATAATAATCCGCAATATCCAGAAGAACATCCAGATTTTTGGCAGATTTGGCATGATAGCTTGATGCGTGTTTTACCAAACAGGCCTGATTATGTTTTCGCAGGAGAAGATTATGGTCTGCCATTAGCAGAGAAGCTAGGTGCAAAATTTATTCCAAGCAATATGGGTAGAGAAATAGTTCCAGTAAGCGCAACAATGATCCGTGAAAACCCAATTGAGAATTGGGATAATATTGCTCCGGCTGCGCGTCCTTATTTCTTAAGACGTATTTCAATTGTGGGTGCTGAGGCAACGGGTAAAACGGTCCTTGCCAAGAAACTGGCTGAATATTTTAAGACAACCCATGTTCCAGAATATGCTTATAGCTATATTAAAACCTACGGTAAAGATTTATCGGTTGCTGATTTTGAGCTAATAGCACAAGGGCAATCTTCTAGCGAAAATGCATTAGAAAAACAGGCGAGAGGGTTATTAATAAGTGATACAGATTTAATCATGACTGAAATTTGGGCAGAATATCTTTTAGGTGATGTTCCAGAAACTCTAAAAAATAACAGCTCTAATCAATTTTATGATTTAACTTTATTGCTAGATTCCGATACCGAATGGGAAGATGATATTCACCGCTACAAATCTGCTGACCGTAATGACTTTACCAAGAAATGCGAAAAGGCCTTAAAAGAAAAAGATAGGCTATACATCAAAATATCTGGAAACTGGGAACAGCGTGAACAAAAAGCAATAAAAATAATTGAAAGCTAT
>CALDHH010000063.1 GCA_937941575.1 uncultured Alphaproteobacteria bacterium
GTGATCTCGGCTGCTAATAATCTATTTGGCATGTCTGTTATTTGATCTTCATCATATAACCAAGGACCTAATGGTAATTCTTGTTCCAGATCATCCATTAATCTTTCAACCCCATTACCTTTTAGGGCAGAGATCATATAAGTGCTTTTAAATAGATCATTTTCATTTAATTCTGCTGATATTTCTAACAACCGGTCACGCTTAATTAAATCAATTTTATTTAATATCAAGATCACATTATCGGGTTTATTTTTCTTTAGGCCTTCAATAATATCTTGAGTTTCTTCATTTATCGGGGTTTTACCAGAGACATCTACTAATAAAGCAATAATATCAGAATCTCTTGCGCCCTGCCACGCAGCAGCTACCATCGATTTCTCTAAACGTCTATTTGGTTTAAAAATACCTGGAGTATCAATGAAGATTATTTGCGTATCATTATGCATTGCAATCCCAAGTACTCTACTTCTAGTAGTTTGCACTTTTGGGGTAACGATTGATACTTTTGCACCAACAAGCTTGTTGGTTAATGTTGATTTTCCTGCATTCGGAGCTCCGATAAAGCTTACAAATCCACATTTCTTATTATTTTCTTGTTCCAAGTTTTTCCTCTATTTTCTCTAATAATCTGGCGGCTGCCATTTTTTCTGCACTTCTCTTCGATGTTGCGACTGCGTTTGCAGAACCGTATTCTGTTGCGCTGACCTCTACCTTAAAATTTGGTGAATGTTGTGGGCCAGTTTGTGATAATACTTTATATTGTGGAAGTTCATGTCCCGTTGATTGCACGACTTCTTGCAATCTTGTTTTTGCGTCCATTGGTGGCTCTAGATGAGCATCAACTAAATCATTCCAATGTCGTCTAGTAAATTTAACAGCCTCTGCATATCCACCATCTAGATATATTGCAGCAAGCACTGCTTCCATTGCATCAGCCAAGATTGCAGATTTCTTACGGCCACCTGTTTTTCTCTCGCCTTCGGATAAAAATAGATAGCTTCCCAGCTCTAAACTTTCTGCAACTTTTGCCAGAGTTTCTCCACGGACAACGGCTGTATGTCTTTTTGCTAAATCACCCTCAGCTTCATTTGGAAATTTCTCCATTACCATTTGCGCCGCAATTAAGCCAAGCACTCGATCTCCCAAAAATTCAAGTCTTTCATAACCAATATTCTTGGTGCCATCCTGTTTTATAACGCTTGGATGCGTTAATGATCTCTCCAATAATTCAATATCAGAAAATTCATATTTCAGTGTTATTTGCAATTCTTCAAGATTATTCAATTAAGTTCAAAGTCCTACTATATCTAATATCAAACGGCCAAGAAAATACATTACAGATTGCAATTCTTGGATATTTTAAAAATCCATCTATATCACATTTACCATCTATTGGTTCTTTCGAGAAGAACAATATCTGAGCTTCACCAATTAAGTTATCTCTCGGCACCATTCCGACATCATTAGTTGCACGACTATCTAATGATCTATCTCTATTGTCACCCATCATGAAATATTGTTTTTCTGGAACAATATATTCTGGAGTATTATCGTATTTTTGATCATCTGAAATCTCATATATTTTATGTTTTACACCATTTGGCAATGTTTCAACATAACTATTATAAGTTATTGTTTGTCCAGCTTCTGTATCGGTTTCTTCACCGATTAATTCACGCTCAACAATTTCACCATTAATATGCAACCTACCTGATATTACTTGCACTCTATCACCTGGTAACCCGATTAATCTTTTTATATAATCCACATCTAATTTCTTTGGTTGCCTAAATACAATCACATCACCACGTTCAGGTTCAGTGAACATTACCCGTCCCTTGAAATTAACAACATCTAGGGGAAATGCATATTTACTATAACCATATGAATGTTTAGACACGAATAAATAATCACCAACTAATAATGATGGTATCATTGATCCTGATGGAATATTAAATGGCTCATAAGCAAAGCATCTAACTGATAAAGCTAGCACTCCTGCAATAATAATTGCTTTTAATATTTCACCAAAACCTTCTTGTTCGGCTTCTTCTGGTTTATCTTCTTCTTTTTCTTTTACTTGATTTTCTGACATTTAAATTTCCTTTAGAAACAAGATATAACAACAAAAGCCAAAGCCATTGGCGGTTCATCACTTATACTTACATCAATTCTTATTTCTTTTCCATCTTCTTTTAAATTATTTAATTGTTTAAGCGCCCCATTATACAGTTTTAATATTGGTTTACCATTATCATCATGCCTGGTTTCGATATCTTTTAAGAATATTCCATCTCTGATACCGCTACCCATTGCCTTAGCACAGGCTTCTTTTGCAGCCCATCTTTTTGCCAATATCTCTGCCAAGCTGATCTTATTTTTAACCAATTTCTCTGCTTGTGCAATTTCGAATTCAGAAAAACATCTATTTAAAAATCTGTCGCCGTTTTTATTTATGCTCTCTTCGATTCTCTTACAATCAACTATATCTGTACCAATGCCGATAATCATTTATATTTTTGAATCTCTTTCTTTCTTCAATAATGCTCTTCTTTTTAGTAAAGCTTTTTGAATTCTTCTTCTACGTCTATTTTGATATCTATATACAAGATCTCTAATTGGAAAGAAAAAAGTTACCCAAGTAACAATTGCCAATGGGATAGATCCCAAACAAATTGGTAAGAAATACTCTCCAATATTATCAACCCCGATGCTAATATCTTCTTGCACTTCCATTGCTAAAAAATACGAGCCAATCTTATAAGATAAATATAAGATAAAAGGGAAAGTCCAAAAATTCCCGAATGCAGTTCCTAATAAGGCAGGAACCAAAGCCCCCCTAACCATGAACGCCAACATAACCGCCATAATAAAATGAGCCCCAAAGAACGGAGTACATGAAACCGCAGCCCCCGATGCAAATCCTGCTGCGATATTATAAGGGCTACCTTTCATGCGACCAAGGCGATGTTTATAATATAATCTTGCCCTATACCAACCCATTTGTGGCCATAGAGCGTTTTTTAAACGTGAGCATAATTGCTGTTTTTCTTTACGTTTAAACAATAATACCAAGCCCCGTCAATCTCATTTACTTTGCGCTCTATTCACCGATATTATACCCGAGTTCGAGCGTAATGAAGCGATAATATCGCTTAGATGTCTCGAATCCTTAACGTATACATCAATCAGCATCTCCCAGAAATCCAAAGCTCGATTAGTAATTCGAATATTGGTGATATTGCCACCATTGGTACCAACAACAGTCGATAAATTACCTAAACTACCCGGCTCATTAGATAAGGTTATATTCAAGCGACCAATATGAGTCTCCGCTTCAACATCTGTATCTTCATCTTCCCATGCGACATCTAACCATCTCTCTGGTGTATCGGCAAAGCTTTCCAAAGTGTCACAATCAACCGTGTGAATCGCAACACCTTTACCAGTGGTTACAATCCCAACAATTCTATCACCAGGCAATGGGTGACAACATCTGGCAAAATGTAATGCCATGCCAGGGATAAGCCCCTTAATCGGCATTGGTTTTGCTTTACCAGATCTTGACTTTGTCTTTTTACGTTCACCAAGAAAATCTTCTTTTAAAGCTGGCTTTGATTTATGTTCTGGATATACGGCCTTAAATACTTCTTTTGGCTGTATATGCCCAGATCCAATTCCTGCATAGAGGTCATCAACGCCATCTGATTTAAACTGTTTCGATACTTTTGCAAGCTGCTTATCTGTTACATTTTTATCTTCGTTCTTAAAGGCTTTATGCAACATTGATTTACCAAGTTCAGCAAATTGTTCAATCTGCTGCGATCTTATAAACCTTCTTATCCTTGCTCTGGCCTTACCAGTTACAACAAATCTCTCCCAGTTTGGTGAAGGAGTTTGGCTTTTAGATGTGGTAATATCGACCTGATCTCCATTACCTAATTTAGTGCTTAATGGAACAATACGACCATTTACCTTTGCACCGACGCAAGTATCACCAACTTTTGAGTGAACCGCATAAGCAAAATCAACAGGAGTTGCACCGCTTGGCAATTCAATTAAGTCACCTTGTGGCGTGAAACAGAAAACCTGCTCTTGGAACAGCTCTAACTTCGTATGCTCTAAAAACTCTTCTGGCCTTGGGGCATGTTCAACAATATCCATTAACTCACGCAACCAACGATATTTCTTACCATCAATTGATTGTTGCTTGCCGCCACCTTGTTTATAGGCCCAATGTGCTGCGACCCCCAGCTCGGCTTCTTCATGCATTTCAAAAGTTCTAATTTGGATTTCAATGCGGTAATTCTCTGGACCAATTACAGTCGTGTGCAGGCTTTGATATCCATTAGGTTTCGATATTGAAATATAATCTTTAAAACGCCCCGGCACGGTTGGATAGATGCTATGGATGACTCCTAAAACATGATAACAAAGCGCTTTATCTTCGGTTAAAACTCTAAACGCCATAATATCTGATAATTGTTCAAAAGAGATATTCTTCTTCTGCATTTTTTTCCAGATTGAATAAGGTGATTTCTCTCTACCTGTAACATTTACTTCTAAATCTGCTTCACCCAGCTTTTCTCTTAGCTCTTTTAAAATATCAGTTACAACACTCTCGCCTTCTTCACGCAAGAATTTCAATCTCGTTGTAATACTGTCATAAGCATCTGGATTTAAATTTTGAAAGGCAATATCTTCCAATTCATTTTTAATCTTATTAACACCAACTCGCTCAGCCAATGGAACGTATATTTCCAAAGTTTCCAGAGCAATTCTTTTTCTTTTTTCTGGTTTTTTAATATGATGTAATGTCCGCATGTTATGCAGTCTATCGGCAAGTTTCACCAATAGAACTCTAATATCCTCTGACATTGCAAGAACAAGCTTTCTAAAGTTCTCAGCCTGTTTTGCTTCCGCGTTTTGAAATTCAATTCTAGTTAATTTTGTAACACCTTCAACTAACCTTAAAACCTCATCGCCAAATAATCTTTTAATATCCTCAGCAGTCGCTTCCGTATCCTCAATCGTATCATGTAGTAATGCAGTTATAACCGATGCTGTATCCAGCTTCATTTCTGTTAAAATACCTGCAACTTCTAATGGGTGAGAAAAATAAGGATCGCCAGATGCTCTCATCTGTGAGCCATGCATCTTCATTGCATAAACATATGCACGATTTATCGCATCTTCATCCGCATCAGGATCGTATGCTTTTACAATTTCTACAAGTTCATATTGTCTGATCATTTTTTCTTTTTTTTATTATTATTATTGGGAATTACACAAACTACTGCAAATCAAAGCAGAAAATAATTGTAACGCAAAATTATAAAAAAAAAAGATTTATTATTTATTAAATTACTTCTTCTTCAGTTTCAGAAGTAATAACAGCTTCTTCAGCTTCAGCATCAGAAGTATGCATACCAGCACTTTCAAGCTCAAGATCTGTAGTTTCAGAAGCATTCCAATCATCTTCACCTTCCATAAGGTCGATAATTTCATCTTCATCTTCTTCAACTTCGATTACTTTTTGGTAGCTTCTTATCAAATCATCTTTTAATACTTTGATATCTACAGTCTCTTCCGAGATCTCACGTAAAGATACAACTGAGTTTTTATCATTATCACGTTCAACAGTTAATGGAACGCCTGAACCAATTGCTCTTGCTCTCTGAGAAGAGAATAAAACAAGCTCAAACCTATTTGGTACTTTTAAAACACAATCTTCAACGGTAACTCTAGCCATAAATACACCTTAAACATTTAGATAATTGATAATACCCCAGCAATAGGGAATATTCGATTCTTTAACTTATATTATTTTTCTATCAATTATTCAAGTTTTTTTTAACCTATATACTACGAAAAAGAGAATCACCCGATTCTTAATGATTACTTTTAATTGTATAGTTAAATAATTAATCCTCTAATCCACTGACAGCACCATTTGTCAACATTAACTTGATAAGCCCAGCTGAAGCCGTTATAAAGGATTATAGCGAGTGAGTAATTATTAAACAATATTATTTTCTTGACCATTCGGTACAACTGATGCTACTTATCTCATCCCGATATAAAATATAGATATTTTGTATCCCACCATGGAGTGCTTAAATTGACAAATAAATATTATAACTTTTATGCCAACGAAAAAATGGCAGTTTTTATCGACGGTGCCAATCTTTATGCAGCAGCAAAAGCTTTGGAATTTGATATAGATTACAAAAACCTTTTAAAATGGCTATCTAATAGAAGCCGCTTGGTAAGAGCTTATTATTATACAGCTCTAATTGATGACCAAGAATACTCACCTGTAAAACCTCTAGCTGATTGGCTTGATTATAATGGTTATACAATGGTTACAAAACCAGTAAAAGAATATACTGATGCTGCTGGTCGTAAAAAGATCAAAAGTAACATGAATATTGACCTAGCAGTTGATGCAATGGAAATTGCGGATCAGGTTGATCATATCGTTTTATTCTCTGGTGACGGAGATTTCAAAAGATTAATTCAAGCATTACAAAGAAAATCTGTGAGAGTGACTGTTATAAGCACAACTGAAACACAGCCTTCAATGATTGCAGATGAATTAAGACGTCAATCAGATTTATTCATGGAATTAACTGAATTAGAAGACGTTATGCAAGATAATCATGACGATGACAATGAGTTAAGATCTGCTATAGGGTAGTTCTGATAGTCTGATAAAGATTTATATATAGAGGCCTCTAATATTATATTTAGGGGCCTTTATTTTTATATAGAATCCATATCTAAATAATCTTCTGCTTCCATTAGGGTCTTAATTTCTTGCTTCTCTTCCTCAATGGTTTTTGAACCAACGGATAGACCAGAGATCAAGCTATTTAACTGACCTACAACATAATCTATATGCGGAAGAAGGCTTTCTGCTCCTTGGATTACATCTTCAACTTGCCTTGTTGCATCATCGATTGGCGTTGTTGGATCAAGAGTAATATAATTTGGATCTGCATGTATTCCAGAATATAGTTTCGAGATATCACTAACAATCTTCATATCTAATAGAGACAGTTTTTTAATGCTTAGCTCAAACACGCCACGACTTAAGGCTGGATGTTCATGGATAAGCTCACCATTCTCTTGATATTTCGGAGTCTTGGTTACATCTTTCATTGTAATTAGGATTTCACGGTAAATTGTTAAGAATGCCTCTATCTTCGATTTATTCTCCTCTAATTCACCCTGTAGAGATGACGCTAATACAATTTTTTCTCTTGCTTCTAAAGCTTCTTCTTTATTTCTATTAAATTCAATTTCTTCCGCATTCACCTTTGCAATTTTATTCAAGCCACGATGGGTGAAATAAGACATTAGAAGGAACCCTATTATTGGAACAAAGATTAGCGATAAAGGTACCAATATTTTTAAATATTTTTCTATCCATTCTGGCATATATGAAGTTTTATTTAAATCAGCAACTAATTTCCAAACTCCTTTTAAGCCATTCTTTGCTTGTTCTTGAGCCTCACGGTAAGAGGTTGCGAATACGGATCCATATATCTGTTCCCTATCTACAACAGCATAACCAGCTTGCAGCATAGCAATTCCTAAATCTTCATTTGATTTAACCGTACATCTTGCAACTGGATTAGTAATATCCCATTTCATAATACGACAATTAACATGCTCGCTATTAATCAGACTATCCATTTTATCCAAGGCTGAGATTTCAATTGGAGCTTCCAGAGTTTTTGCAGGCTTTATCCCCCATAATTTTATGCGCATACCTTCTGCTTGTAATGTTGCAGCATCAATTGCAAGCATCGGACGACTAATCCTTTTTACTTGCTGGTTTTTTGAAGTCTGAGCAATCGATTCTGTGGCAATTGCCAATACAGCCATTAATAATGCCAAACACATAAACTTATTTAATTTACTAAACAAACTGATAATCCCCAAAAAATTAGTACCAAAAGGAACCGATACCGATTTAATATTAATAGCAAAAATTCATCAACAAAACGTTAACAAACTTAAACATCTATCTATTCAGAAATGTGATAACTTAGCGTTGTTTAACAATTGGCAGGAATGGATATAACCAACGACCTAGATCTCTTGGATTTCTAGTTTGAATTATAATTTTTCCAGGCCCTGTAAATGAACAAGCTAAACCTTCGCCAGATGTAAGTGAAGATGTCCAGCTTTTTGCACCTTTGGTAATCTTATAATCTAAATTAGAATCCCAAGCTACCAAATGCCCGTTATCAACAGTAACCTGTTCACCATCCGCCATTTCAATTTCATGCATTGATCCATATGTAGAGATAAATGCATTGCCTATCCCTGATAATTTAACAACAAAGAACCCCTCACCGCCGAATAACCCTTTTGATAGGCTTTGAGCCTTACTAGATACATTAACTCCAGCTGTTGCAGCTAAGAATCCATCTTTTTGGACTAATAACTCTCTACCTTCTGAAATCTCCATATCTGTAATAGATCCAGGGACTGGAGTGGCAAGTAATACCCAACCAGCTTTATCTTTAGCCAGAATATTTTGTAAGAAAAAGGATTCGCCAGTAAACATACGTCCAATTGCCTTGCCTATGCCGCCATCCATTTTACCAGATAATTCTAACCCCTCTGACATTGCAACCATTGCACCTGATTCCGCTTTTACAGTCTCGTCTTTATCAAGCCAAACTTTTACTAATGGGAAAGACTGGCTTCCTTGAAATTCATAACGCATTTTCTATTCCTTAATATTCTGTTTTGTTTTCTTTTTCAGTCCATTTTCTAAATATATCATAAGCATCATCTGCCATATTTTCAATTCTAATTAATGGCATTATTCTCTTCTCAGGCCTTTGTAATAAGTCATCATATATAAATTGATCATCAAAGCCAATTTCTGCTGCCTCTGATCTGGTGTTAGAATAGAACACTTTATCAATTCTTGCCCAATAAATTGCAGCCAAGCTCATTGGCTCTGGCTCTGAATTTGTATATAGATCGCAACCTGATAATGTAAAATTTTCAATTCTCTTACAAGCATTCCTAATTGCCATTAAGACTGCTTTTGATGTTGGATCATTATCTTCGGCAACACTATCCCAACCTTCACCAATTATTATGCCATTTCTAACCACGACTGCGCCAAATGGACCGCCATAATTATCAATCATTTTTTCCATGCTTAGATCAATTGCTCTTTGCATGAAGGGAATATGTTTCTCATGATTTGGATTTAAATCATCAATATTGCTATTCTTTGAAGTTTTTGCCACAGCTCCTAATAATTGCTCTGGTACGATCGGCTTTGTTATTATATTTTCGTCACTCCCCAAGCTTTCATCTGTTACTATCAAAATTCTTGGAATTTGGTTAATTAAGGAGAATTGTAAATCATAGCTAGAATTACTCTTATCAATTATAACGGTTTCAAAATTATTCTCTTCTAGATTGGCAATGCCTTCTGCAACAATGTAATCTTTATTTGATAATATGCTTGATATCAAACGCCTAGTTAGATCATTTTCTATTAAAACTAATATTTTTGACATTTATAACCCCCATTATAAAATCTTTATATCTGTATGTATTCTTAATCTAAGTATTTTTTTACTTTTTCAATGAATTCTGTGATGGCAATTGGCTTGGCTATATAATCTTCACAGCCGCCTTGTCTTATCTTCTCTTCATCACCCTTCATTGCAAATGCAGTTACTGCAATTACTGGAATATGTTTCAACTCATCATCTTCTTTTAACCAAGAAGTTACATCCAACCCCGATACTTCAGGTAATTGGATATCCATTAAAATAAGATCTGGTTTTTCTTTTCTTGCTATATCAAGCACGGTTAAACCATCTTTGGTTTTAATTGAATCATAACCATATGCTTCTAATAAATCAGCGAAAAGCTTCATATTCAGCTCGTTATCTTCAACTATTAATACTCTTTTTGACAATGACTTGTTCTCTCTTGTTATTTTCTATAAAAAATTATTAACCTAAATTATGCATTAAGTTAAGTTTTAATTAAGAAAAGTTAACAAATCCTTTACAAATCATCTTATTTACATTTTTCTGGATCTAATTTTTCCAAGGCTTTTAATTTATTCTCTACTGAAAAGTTCTTATATTCAACCACAGCTGAGCTTACTACGCCATTCTCATGTAAAACAAAGCTCATTTGATATAAAGGTTCAGCATTATTTTTCTTGTCATCCGTTAAGCCATAAAAAGCCAATCTAGATTCCCATGCTCTACCTTTTAGTAATTTAAGGTCAATATCTTTCATGCCCTTATATTTATCGGATAGATCAATCTCTTTACCAATAAAAGTACTAACCTCAATCTCACCATCTTTGTCAGATCCATCAAACATTCTAACATTAAAGAAGTTCTTACCTTTGATTGCGTTCTCAATCATGTCGGCAGTATGAGCAGTTGGAAAGAAAAAGCCTTTATCCATTTTATGCTTAATTTCTTCTGGCTTCATATATGTTGCCACACCACTTCCATCTTCATTTAATTTAGCACTGCCTCTTATCTTCTCACTTGCCATGCCGTTTACTAATGTATCTGAGGTGAAATGAAATTCCTTGCCATCTTTATTTTCCCAAGCAACAAAGTTACTATTTACAATAACAGAAGGCTTAGCAGAATATTGATATTCAGTTGAAAAACGGTGGTCAGTTGACCAAGCATCACAAGCATCATCTAATCTAAAGAACATATCCCCTCTGACGCCTGTAATTGGACTTCCGGATTGCACAGAGGTTAATTTCATATCATATAATGCTTTATGGGGAATAATCTTATCTTTGAAATTATTTGCGACAGCCGATTGAAAAGGAGTTATTACTGCTAGAACAGCCAAAATTTTAAAAAACTTATTCATATATATGATCTTTCCCAAGTTATTTTATAACAATCATTATATATTATCTATTATATCTTAATAAACTAGTAATAAATTAGTCATTATTTGCCTATCTAGTAATATTTACCACCCTATAAGGTAAATAAATTCATATATATCATATAGTTAATTATTAAAATTTAGTTAAATATTTTTTTAAGCAATTGAATCTATAAGCTTTTTATATTTCTACTTAAACTGGCATATCAATTGCTTATATAAAACCTAAGAAGCAATTAATGCTTTATGATAAAAACTAAATAAAGGGTGTGGAATGTTTAACTTGAAAAAAAATGAATTACTAAATAAAGAAGTAAATAAATCAGATACTAAATCTATTTGGCAGACAAGAAATGCAACAATCGATTTGTTAAATCGATTAGAAGAGGCAGAAAGCCTAATCAATGCCCAAAAAGATAGAATTCGTGAACTTGAAAACATGGCCATGAGCGATGAGATGACTAAACTTGCCAATAGAAGATCATTCGAGATAGAATTTGAACATGAAAAAGCCAGAACGAAAAGAAATAAAAGCACAGGTGGCGTATTAGTCTTACTTGACCTAGACAAATTTAAGGCAATTAACGACACTTATGGGCATTTAGCTGGCGATGCTTGTTTAAAGCTAATGGGTAAAACTCTAAGAAGTTTCATTAGAGATACTGATACAGCTGCGAGATTAGGTGGAGATGAATTTGTAGTATTACTAAGCGATACAGATTTATCAGATGCCAGCCCTCGTATCCATGAATTATATGAAACAATAAATAACTTATATATCGAATGGGAAGATGAAATAATCAATATATCATCAAGCATAGGTTTTGCTGGCTTTGATTACAGAAACAGCTTCGAAGAAACTTTTAAGGATGCTGATGAAGCTTTATACATCCAAAAACAAAATAATAATAAATAATAAGAAAAGACCCTTCAAATAAAAGCCACTGATATAAAAATATCAGTGGCTTTTTTATTATCTATAGCTTTAATAATTTAAAGTATTTTAAAGAACATTATACAGTTATTTTGGGTACTAGTATCATAATCACCAGATCTATCACAATCACTACCTGCTGCTTCAGATTGCACATTACCTGTATTAGAAGCGCCATCATCCATCTTTCGATCAACCATTGCAGCCCTAATTGGGGTCATTGGGTGAACACCTGATATTCCAAAAGGTATATTTCCTTTACTCTGATTTTGTAATCTAATCCAGATACCATACATGCGGTCACCATTATCATTTGCTTGAAGTACATTAAAACCACCACCGATACTCGCACTTGGGTGAGTTACTCCCCATTCTGGGTCAGCAGGATTTGACGATGGATTTGTGCCTGATACGAACCCAGCTAAAAGCAAATGTTTCCAATACATTGTGGTTTCAACAGTCGGGACAGTATCACCAGATTGATCCGATAAATGATCAGTTCCAGATCCACGAAGGATACCAATTTGACTATCGCCATCACCGTTTAGACAGAATATGGTTGCATTACAATTTGGCAACCTTTGTTGGGCATTGACCATATCACCAGCAGTTCCACCATATTTATCTCTGAACGCGGCAGTTGATGCAATATAGCTATTTACCTGCGCAATAAGCGATGTAGATCTTGCATTTTCAATCATTTCTTGACCTTTTAATATGCCACCAATTAGCAAACCAATAATCGTCATTACAATTGCAAGTTCAACTAATGTAAAACCTTTATTCATTTTATTTTCCCCTAAATAATATCTGTTTACCTTATATGTTTTTTAAAAAAACTCCAAATAATATCTGTTGCATCATCTGGATAGTCATGTTTCAGGCCATTAAATAAATATTGTTCAACGTTAAAGCCATATGGGCAAACATATTCTGTTTTTATGCTATTATCTATCAAGGCAGTTCTTGGGAATGAAGTGCATTTATTGTTTTTTGCCCAAACTCTACCCATAAAGCCATATGGTTTTAATGCAGAACCATCCCAAGCTTTTTTAAAT
>CALDHH010000064.1 GCA_937941575.1 uncultured Alphaproteobacteria bacterium
TGATAAAGCGACTAGTAACATCTGTACTGCCCAAGTATTATTAGCAAATATTGCAGGTTTCTATGCCGTCTATCATGGTGCAAATGGATTAAAAACCATCGCCACACGTATAAATGCATTAACTAATCTATTGCGTGTTGAGTTAGAAAAGCTTGGCTTTAAAATATTAAATCAAAATTATTTTGATACGCTAACTATTAATACAGGTGACAAGTTTTCTTCTATAATTGAGAAGGCTTTAAACAAAGGTTTTAATTTCCGCATTGAAAAAGATACTATCGCAATTTCTTTGGATGAGAAGAGTAATCTTGCAGAGATACAAGAAATTATTGAGATTTTTGGTGGTAACTTAAATATTGATAATGTTTCCCTATATTCAAATATTCCAAATGGATTATTAAGAACTTCCAAGTTTTTGACTCACCCAAATTTTAAAATGCATCGCTCTGAAACTGAGATGATGCGTTATTTAAGAAAATTAGAAGCCAAAGATATTGCTCTTAACCGTTCAATGATTGCACTTGGTTCTTGTACTATGAAACTTAATTCAGCATCAGAAATGATGCCAGTGACTTGGGCTGAATTCTCTAATATTCACCCCTACGCTCCCGAAGATCAAACAAGAGGTTATCAAGAATTAATTACAGATTTGGAAGATAAGCTTTGTAAGATCACTGGATTTGATGGAATGTCTCTACAGCCGAATGCTGGATCACAAGGTGAATATGCAGGATTATTGACTATAAAAGCATATCATGATGCCAATGGTAATCATGACCGCAATATATGTCTGATACCTTCATCTGCCCATGGTACCAATCCTGCAAGTGCTGTTATGGCTGGAATGAAAGTTGTTGTTATTGCTTGTGATAAACATGGTAATATTTCAATTGAGGATCTAGCTTTAAAAGTTGAAGAACATAAAGATAATTTGGCAGCTTTAATGGTAACCTATCCATCAACTCATGGCGTATTTGAAGAGAAAATAAAAGATATATGTGAGCTTATTCATGATAATGGTGGGCAAGTATATCTTGACGGGGCAAATTTAAATGCCATGGTTGGAATTGCAATGCCCGGTAAATTTGGTGCAGATGTTGCTCATTTAAACCTACATAAAACATTCTGTATTCCACATGGTGGCGGTGGCCCAGGAGTTGGCCCAATTGGAGTTGGAAAACATCTAATTCCTTACCTACCCGGTAACCCAATTTCTAATAATCCTATCAATCCTGTATCTGCTGCTAATTATGGCTCGGCTAGTATATTGCCAATCTCTTGGATGTATATTGAAATGATGGGTAAAACTGGTCTAACCGAGGCAACCAAGATTGCGATCTTAAATGCCAATTACATTGCCAAGAAGTTAGAAAATCATTACCCAATCTTATATAAAGGTAAATCTGGGCTAGTAGCCCATGAATGTATCTTGGATACTCGTAGATTTAATACTGACTTACATATATCAGTCGATGACATTGCCAAAAGATTAATGGATTTTGGTTTCCATGCACCAACAATGTCATGGCCGGTTGTCCATACATTAATGGTTGAGCCAACGGAAAGTGAATCAAAGGCCGAACTTGATAGATTTATAAATGCCATGATTAAGATTCGCGAAGAAATATCTGATATTGAGAATAAGAAAATAGATCTTGCAGATAGTCCGCTTACAAATGCTCCCCATACATTAGAAACTGTAACTTCTGATACATGGGATAGATCATATTCTAGGACAGAAGCTGCCTATCCTTACCCATATCTAAAGCAAGACAAATACTGGGTTCCTGTATCAAGAATTGATAATGCCAAAGGTGATAGAAACTTTGTTTGTACCTGCCCTAGCCTTGAATCTTATATGGACTAAATAAGATTAACATATAATAGTTGACAGATAGCCTTTTATTGCGTAGAATTGTTACAGTATTAAAATTAACAATATTGTAAGGCTTAATGGTTTGAAAAAAATTAGCTCTATCCACGAAAAAGATTCTATTGCAGAAATTACACTTAGGCAGATAGTTAGGCTAAATAGCCTTGATAGCAGATTTTATGATCAACTTACAGAAGAGAAAACTGGTATTGATCTAAGCGACGCTCAAGAACTATTGAATGAACAAAAAGACTTTGCATCTGAATTAGAAGTTTTATTAGATAATGGTAGAGATACTTTAGCCAAAAACTTCAATAAGATATCAAAAAAGATGAAAGAATCAAATATACTGCCGGGCACAACAGATGTTGAGATGGATTTATTAGACGCAGCGATAGAGCATAATTCTCCATCTAGATTATTAAATATAATAATGGATCATGAGCATAACCGTAGATTAATGCAAAGAGAACTAAACTTGGCTGCCAATGGATACGATACTAATAAAGAAAACAAAGCTATCGCAGAGAAAAAGAAATGCACAATCTTGCCATTTAAACCAAAGAAACCTACAGCAAGAATTTATAAATTTGAAAGAAACCCGGGGAGAATTTAAATATGAGTAAACTTGCAGTTTTAAACTTAGAAAATGGATCAAATACAATCCGTAAACTAACTGAGATGAAGAGCTATTTTAAGCAAAGCGCTGAGAAAGTTAATGTCTATAGAAAACATGGCTTAGCTAATGCAGATATAACTCAAGGCCTTAGATACCAAGAAATGCTTATTAAAAAAATGGAAGAATGCATTAAGAAAGCAAAAGACACCTTAGATACTAGCTTTAATAGAGTGAGTAAGGTTGCCAAAAGCATTGACCCGTCTACCAATAATATTCTTGATGCAGCTGTTATGGTTGAACATGCCAATGAATATAGAGAAATTGCCAATGAATGGGGTAAAGTTTCTACTAAATTTGGCCAATCTGATATGGAAGCAAAAAATGCTTTATTAATAAAAGATGCATTACCAAAAGCTGCCCCAAAAGAAACAGATAATCGTATGGGTGTATTGCTTAGCTTCCCAAAGAATTCTTAAATAATAAATATATAGTGATATAAAGACATCTAAGCTTTAAGAAGCTTGATGTCTTTCCATGCCTTCGATAATCATTTCTTTTGCTACTTTGGCATTATCCCAACGGATTGTTTTAACCCATTTACCTTTTTCAAGATCTTTGTAATGTTCAAAGAAATGCTCAATCTGTTCCATAACAATTTTTGGTAAATCATCACAGTTTTCAATTTTTTCATGATATGGGAACATCTTTGTGCTTGGAACTGCAACAATCTTCTCATCCATCCCTGCTTCATCTTCCATTACTAAAACACCAATTGGGCGAGCATTCAAAACTGCACCCGGTATTACAGGTAAGTTACCAAGAACTAAAACATCTACAGGGTCACCGTCACCAGATAAAGTATGTGGAACAAATCCATAATTTCCAGGATAGAACATTGGAGTATGTAAGAATCTATCAACAAACATAGCACCAGATTCTTTATCAAGTTCATATTTAACTGGAACACCGCCTACTGGGTTTTCAATTACTACATTAATATCTTCAGGGGCGTTTTTGCCGATTGAAATTTTGGAAACATCCATTACTAAACTCCTTAAAATTAAACATTGATATAGATGTTTAATAAAACAGTTCAGAAATTTAAACAAGAATTATTTTATTCAGAGATACAAACTTGGTTACGACCAGCAGCTTTTGCCGCGTAAAGAGCTTTATCAGCATTCTCTATTAACTCAGAGACTTCCATATCTTTATATTCACAAATTCCGGCACTAACCGTGATTCCAATATCACCTTTATCTGTTTTAACTTTAGTCTCTGCAACCATTTTTCTAAGTTTATTCACAACTTTATTGGCATTTTCAGCATCGGTACCAATTAGCATACAGGCAAATTCCTCGCCACCTAATCTACACCAAATATCGCTAAGCCTAATATTATGCTCACATAGTTTGGACATGGCTTTTAAAACTTCATCTCCTGCCAAATGGCCGTGTTCATCATTAACTTTTTTAAAGTTATCAATGTCTAATATTGCCAAGCAAAATTCTGCGCCATGCCTATTTGCTCTCTTAATCTCTTTATTCAAGAGATTAATAAAAGTCCTTCTATTCATTGCCTTTGTTAGGTAATCACAAGCTGCATCTTCACGTAGAGACATTTCTTGCATAACTAAGCTACCTAATTTTTGCAGCATCATTTCTTCATTTTGAGAGAATTCTTTTGGATGATTATCGATAATACTTAAAGTACCAATATTAAAACCATCGCTAGTTCTAAGTGGAGTTCCTGCATAGAATCGCATTTCAGGGTAATTGACCACTAATGGATTCTGTTTAAATCTTTTATCTTCAAAAGTATCTGGAATAACCATCACTTCATCAACACAAATAGTATGAGCACAGAAAGAAATTTCTCTTGGTATTTCTTTCATATAAATACCAACTTTTGATTTCAACCATTGCCTTTTTTCATCTACAAAAGACACCAATGATACTGGTGTATCAAACATGGTGCTCGCAAGCTGTGTTATCTTATCAAATGGCTTTTCAGGGGCAGTATCTAAGATATCATAGCCCATTAATTTATTTAATCTTTCTGTTTCGCCCTCTGGAACTGGATAGTCAATATTATCGACCATTTCATGCACCCTCCCCAAGTAATTTTCAGTGTAATTTACATTATATCTAGATTCTATTTAAAATTGATTAATTATGTGATTATTTTTTAGGATTGACTTTTTACTATAAGCCTTTATAAATACGTAAATGATTATTTAAATTTAGGAGTGTATAATGAAAAATGTAAGAGCATCTTTAAGGTTTTTGGGTGGTTTAGGGATATTAGCTGGATTTGTGGTTTTAGCACCAATACACGCCTTTATAATCAAGCCAATTGCCAAAAAGAATAATTTCGTTCCAAGTTTATTTTACAATAGCATTAAAAAATTGCTTGGTTATAAAATTGAATTTAACAAAAGCTCTACACCAATTGATAAAACAAAACAAACTTGGTTTATTGCCAATCACCTGTCTATGGCTGATTTCATACCGCTTGGAAGTAAGCTAAATGCAACGTTTATTGGTAAAGGTGAAATCTTAAAATGGCCAGTTGTTGGTGCTTTGGCAAAATCAGCTAATTACATTGGCTTAAGAAGAAGTCGCCAGCATAACCCAGAATCAAGAGCTAAAATCATTACTAATTTCAATGAAGGTTCGAATGCAATTATGTTTCCAGAGGGGACTACTACCAAAGGTGGAGAAGTAAGCATGTTCCGTGCAGCTTTATTAAAAACTTTATTTGGTGAAACTGGTCTGGATAAAAAAGAAGCAGAAGTATCATTAAAAAAAGATATTTTTGTACAGCCCGTTGCCATTAAAGTTAAATCAATAAATGGGCAAGAAAATGCCCATATGGATGATAACTTGCGTGATATGTATGCAATGTATGATGAGCATAATCATTTAAAAAGAGTTTGGAAGAGAATGCAGATAAAAGAAACTGTGTTGGAATTAACCACTTTACCAATTTTAAATCCAAAAGATTTCAATACTGCTGAAGATCTTGCTAATCATGCAGCTCAACAGGTTGCTGATGTAATCAATCCAGGTCAAACAGAGTTTAAACCTGCTAGAATACCTGGACAAAAGCAAAGTAGTAAAAAAGTTGCGATGAAATAAACATAAAATATTAATAAGCTATTAATGTTTATACCCTATGATATTGAGTAAAATTACCACATATATTTTAGAAAGGTAATTACATGTCTGGTTTGAATTGGAAAGAAGCAATAAATCTATCAACATCTTTGATAGACATGGATAATATTGCCTCAAATAGAATATTAACAGCCAGCAGCTTTTCAAAATCATTATCTGATATATTAGATAATTTAGAAGAAAATAAAGAATTACTCAAAGATGATCTAAATATAATTTTCCAAGATTATAGAGAGGAAAAAGATGGCGAGAATGGGGTTAAGTTAGAGCAACTTTTTAATAAATGGCGTAAGAAGTCAAACCCTATCAACACCACTTCATTAATATTATCCATCGCCCAAGAATTAGAAGTCAAAGAAACCGATAAATATTTACAGGCTGCAATTAATCTTGCTATTGTTGCGGATATTAAAGCTGATAACCCATATCATGATAATCAGCATTTCAGAGAAGTTGTGGCCTCGACAATGAGATTGGTTGCCACCCATAATCAATTAGCCAAGCAAGAATCTGATAAAATAGGTAATAAAGATCTATTTAAAATATTAATTGCAGCAATTGGACATGATTTAAACCATGATGGAAGTATTAACTATATTAATGGAAAACATACTCCTTACAGATTAGAAAAAATTGCAATTGATACGATGATACCCATTTTAAAAGAATCCAAAATTGAGCAAGAATATATTGATGATATTGGAACTATGATTTTGATCACCGATGCATCTTCGCAACATGGCTTTAAAAGTGCTCATGAATATCTCCGTTATATAGTTGAGAATATTGATAATAAAGACTTTAACCCAGAGAATATTCCAGTTGAACTTAGATCGCTTACTACAGATAGAAACTTGCTCCAACATGCCGCTATTTTATCTGATGCTGATCTTACTCCATCTGCGGCAACAACATATAAATTCAATCAGAAAATGACCAAATTAATGCATAAAGAAGTGCCAGAGATAAAAGTTGGCCCAAAGACAACAAGATCTTTCTTTAAGACAGTTCTAGGCGGAAAATTCTCGTCTATTGCAGGTAATATTCATTCAAGTTCTTCACATGAAAAAATTCTATCCCACGCAACTAAGCTTGCCTTGGGGGTTACAAAGCTAAAAAGCTCTAAACATAGTAAATAGTTTAGAGCTTTTTATAATAATTTGAATCTCAGTAATATTAAAATGCCGTATTATATTGGCGATAAACTTTATCAATATCATCTAAGACATCTTGTGATAATTCAATATTAATCGCATCAATATTTATTTTAAGCTGTTCCATCTTCGTTGCACCAATAATAACCGATGGACTATATGGCCTTTGTAGAGCGAATGCTAAAGCTAGTTGAGATGGGTCAAGATTATGCTTAGCAGCAATTTCCAAATATTTATCCACTGCTTTAAATGCATTTTCAGTCATTCTACCGTCAAGCATATTCTTTAAGTTAGCCCTGCTACCTGCTGGTCTTTGACCATTTTGATATTTACCAGTTAGCAAACCAAATGCCAATGTTGAATAAGTTAGCAATGTCACATCTTCATGATGACAAGTTTCACTTAAATCTAAATCAAATGGGCGATATAGCAAACTATATTCATTTTGAATTGAAGCAATCTTTGGTAAGTCATTTTGCTCCGCTAATTTTATGAATTGGGACACTCCCCATGCACTTTCATTTGATAAGCCAATATGTTTAATTTTACCTTGTTTAACCATCTTATCTAATTCAGATAATACAGATAGAATATTATCGTTAATTTCTTCTTTATTCGGCTGCGTAGTTGGATCATAAGTCCAGTTATTACGAAATCCATAAGTTCCACGATTTGGCCAATGTAATTGATATAGGTCGATATAATCTGTATTCAATCTTTTCAAGCTGTTATCTACAGCATCTGCAATATCTTCTCCGATAATTCCACGGCTATTTCTGATCCATTCTGGGCCTTTTCCTGCCATTTTGCTTGCTAAGATAATTTCTTCTCTTTTACCTTTATTACTGGCGAAGTAATTACCAATTATACGCTCTGTTTCACCATATTTCTCTTTTTCAATTGGCACAGAATATAATTCTGCCGTATCCCAAAAGTTAACTCCTTGATCCAAGGCGTAATCCATTTGTTCAAAAGCTTGCTCTTGATTATTCTGAACACCCCAAGTCATAGTACCTAAACAGATTTGGCTTATTTCTAAATCTGTTTTACCTAATTTAATATATTTCATTATTCATCCTCTTATTATATCATTAGAGGACAATATAATTTAAATAGTAATGAAAGCAAGCCAGATGAGCATAAAAATATCAGATTTATATATCTATCCTTTAAAATCGGGACAAAGGATCAAAAGTGATAAGCTTGAGATTACTTTAAAAGGTCCAAAACATGATCGTGAATGGATGATTATAAGGGATGGTGAAGAGAATAAAGGTAAATTCATTACTCAAAGAGATCGAGATTGTGAAAAGATTGGCTTAATAAAAGTAATTCCATCTGAAAATAGCACTAAATTTATTATACCAGATCAAATAGAGCTAGATATACAAGATGCAGATTTGCAAAGGTATAGCGGTACGGTTAGAGTCTGGAAAGATGAATGCGAAGCATTGGATGCAGGAGATAAATTAGCAGAGCTAATAAGCCAATATCTTGACCAAGAATGCAGAATAGTAAAGATTCCTGATAATTTTAGCCGAAAGATAAAGGGTGAAGATGAGAATTCCAAAAATTCGGTTAGTTTTGCCGATGGCTTTCCGTTATTGATTACTAATGAAACCTCCCTATCAGAATTATCAAAACATATGCCAGCTGATATTGAAGTTAATATGGATAGATTTAGACCCAATATTGTCTTAAGAGGTATTAAACCATTTGAAGAAGATGTTATCAATCAATTAAAAATTGGAGAAATTATATTTGAATTGGTAAAACCATGTTCAAGGTGCAAAATCACTACAATAGATCAAGATAATCTACAGCAATTATCAATGGAGCCATTACAAAGCTTAACAAAATTAAGAAGAGGAAGCGCCGATGGCTTACAAGGAGTGTTCTTTGGTCAGAATGCCATTCCAAGAAATTCGGGGATAATAAGAGTTGGGGATGAAGTAGAGATAATATCAAACCAAAACCAACATCCAGCTTTAGAGCAAGCGAAGCTTAATTATAATAATTTAAAGCAAGAGATTAATTAAAAAAAATCACCTGTAAAGCTAGCAATATCAATAATTTATTAATATTTGCTAATAATACAGGTGATATATTATATATCTATTAGAATGATATTTGTGTTCTCAATAACATGATCTTAGGATCATCATTAGGTGTAACAGCATTCTCATCTGTATCCACGATAATATAGTTAGCCATGATACGTGAATGATCGTTTAGATACCAATTAACACCAAGAGTATAGTTATCCATCTCTCCGCCTAAAATATCTTCATCAGTTACATCAATAGTGCTATAACGTGCAGCAACTTCTAATGCACCCCAATCACCGCTACTAAAGTTAAAAGGTTTGCTTGGCTTAATTCCGCCTAAGACACCTTTTTTACTTTTATACCCACGATGCTCACCAGTTAGGAAATATCCAGCTTCCACGTAACCACCATCAAATTGTAAAGCTCTATTAGCACCTTGACGTTCAACATCTACTAAGAAATATTCACCTTGAGCATGGAAAGCACCCATAGATAAACCAGCTTCTAAACCATAAGTATAAGCGTAATCCACGTTTCCGAAATTAGCAGAAACAGAATCAGATGATTGTAGAGCATTCTCTGCAGTTGCATCAAAATCAAAAGTGTCATTCGCTTGATCTGGTTTTCTGTAACCAAAAGCACCACCCAAATGAACCGTAACATTATCAGTATTTATCGGTGCAAATGTAGCACGTGCTGTTGCATACATCGCTTCATCATCTGAACTACCTCTACCAGCATCATCATTAAATAGACCCGCAGATAAAGACCAGTTTTTATCATGTACCATTGCACCAACACCAATAATTTCTGGAACAGTAAAAGCAGAAGTCGCAGCAGCTCTTTCAATGAATGTCATTTGATTGGCACTGGTTAAATTATCCATACCGTAAAATGTTTTAAATGAACCAACTCTTAATTCTGTATTCTTAATACCAGTATAGTTAACAAAGACATCTTTAAAGTTTGAACGTTCATTAGCAAAATCAACTTCTATTTTATAACCAATATTCTTGCTAACTTTACCTTTCATTCCCATACGAGCACGTCTGAACTCAGCACCAGTTGGGTGATCAACTTTATCATCATCAAACATTGCGTAATCTAAATGAATACGACCAAATGGCTGAAATGTGAAATCTTTATATTGAAATTTTGGTGTCGGTTTCATCGTAACCTTAACCTGATCACCAACATTTTTACGGTCAGCAATATTTTCAGTTTTAATAGTTTGAACTTCCTGAGAAAGCATTTGTATCTTTGCTTCCAATGCTTTGATACGCATTTCTTCTTGACTATGACCATCTGCATATGAAGCAGAGGCACTAAAGAAAGAAAGACCTATAAAAACGGTTCCTAATAATAATTGTTTTTTCATTGTTATATTTTCCTATAAGTTTTTATCTGAATAGATAATGAGAACAAATTAGTTTAATTATTGCCTAGCAAAAATTATATTAGATAAGCTACCGCAAAAACATTATCAAATGGTTAACGATACTATTTATAATTGTAAAAATGGAAAACTAACCTGAAAGCTAGTTCCTTGCCCTAGAGATGATGAAACTTTGATTAAACCATCTTGCTCTTCAACTTTTTGTTTAATAGCCGATAAACCTACTCCACGCCCTGAAAGAGTGCTAACTTCTTGCTTTGATGACATTGAATCTTCAAATATAGTCAGCATGACATCTTCATCGCTCATTAAGTCAGTATCAATACCCTTTGATTTTAGCTTTTCTTTAATTACGCCTACATCAATTCCTCGACCATCATCGGAGAAATTAATATTTAACCAATCTTGACCTTCTTTTTCTACTATTGAGACAGAAATCCTTAGAGTCCCTGCTTCTGGCTTTTGTTTATCAAGTCGTATTTGCGTTGGCTCAAACCCATGATCTGCAGCATTACGGATAAAATGAACAAAAGAGAATAATAATTCATCATATTTACGAACAGGGAATGGAATATTCTCGCCCTCAAACACACAAGGATTAATCTTTTTATCAACAAGCTTAGCAGTTTCTTGTAAATGGAAGTCCAAGAACTCCATTATATCAAAGATAGGTATCATCAAGAAATTATTATAGAAATTATCTGCCGCTTCAACATCATTATTATTAAGCAATAAGTTATGGAACTCAAATAAATGATCATAAGACACGTTTAGCATCACACCTTTTTCCAAGACATTGTAACCTAATATATCATTTGAGAATTGGATCTCTTCTTCAAATAATTTCTTTATGGCAGTTACTTGGTCTGAGATTATTACTTTTGCTTTTTCTGTATCTGCATCTTCTATTCTTAATCTGTCTTCTATATCATGTATAATATTAAGTAAATCGTATAAAGAGAAACTCCCAACCAATCCTTTTAAGGTATGGATATTTTGTTTAATGCTAACCAAACTTGTCTCGTTCTTATATTCTTCGTTATAATCATTTAAGAAATAAGCATGAAATTGTTGCAATATCTGAGTATAATCATCTTTTGAATGAACTAGGCGTATAATTTTCTCTGAATATATTCTTTTCTCTTCAATAATATTTTTAGCCATTTCTTCATCTGTTTTATCAATTGCTATTACCAAAATATTTTCTAATTCTTGGTCGATATTATAAATAGGACGATATTCAAGATGAACAGTTTTACCCAATGAGTGCTTATATTTACCTGGTGCCATCCCAAAGATATCTTCAAAACCCATTGCTGATTTATTTGAAAATGCAAAAGCTATTAAAGATAAGAATTTATCTTTCTTTGTTTTATCCAGTTTTAAAATATTTGCTATATTTCGACCTGCAGGCTCAGTTTCTAATAAAGTAATACATGAATCTGAGCTTGTATCTGAACAAACTCCATTAATATCAAAGAATAATAAAGCAGGTCCTAAGCTTTCAAGCATAGCAGTAACCGAGTTATTAAGAGATACAAGATCTCTATTCTTTTCAGATAGCTCTTGGGTTTTTTGCTTTACCAATAATTTTATCTTTTCTGATTTATTTATTTCTTTATAGGTAAATAATATAAATAGGAATGAGAATATTAAACTACCAATAATAGAGAATATAAGAAAAGAAGTTATTAGATCTCCTTTAAAGAATGGATAGAGGCTATTTATCTCAATACTACTACCACTAAATTCAAACATCTTTATTTGATTAAATTTACCTATTTCTTTGTTTTTTAGGATATTATCTGAAAAAACAATCTTATTTTCTAAACTAACTCTTCCTGTTTTTAAATTGCTAGAATTATTAAACTTTAAAGAGATTGCAATATTATCTTCTTCACTCAAGGCTTCATCTACTAAATCATCTAAATTTAACTTAAAGATAATAATCCCGTTGGCAGCTTTTCTTCTATCCACAATATTATCGGGTGTTTGCTGTTTCCCTGCATAAGTGGATGTAAGTATTACTGCGCTATTTTTAAATAGTTTTTTGGTTTTCAAAGAAACTGGTTTACCAGTATCTATCGCTTTATTTATTGCATCTTTAACAACTGCAATGGACGATATATCATATCCTAAAAGCCCTACTGTCCAAGGTTCCATTGGCTCTAAATATTTAACAGGGTAATAAGAGAATTTCTGCCCTGCTTTAACTTTTCTATTCGCTTCATTTCTTTCATAAATTTTAAATGTTGGATAACCTTTTTGACGCATATAATCAACAAATACAGGTCTTTCATTATCTTTTACAATTGGTAAATAATAGGTTTCTTTTAAAATTTTATTTTTTTGTAATAGGTCACTTGCATATAGTCTAAATTGATCTGCTTCCAAGGATAATGATGCATGAAAAAACGTTCTAAATCCAAGAATATCAGCTTCTAAAGTTCTAAGGTTTGATACAATATTATTGTTAATGTCTTCAATCTTAGAATTAAAATTCTGCTGATTTTTTTCAACAGAATCTTTAAACGCAATATAGGTCGTGCCCATCGTTAAGAAGAACACGACAACTATACTGACAAATAGTGGTAAAAATTTATCTTTATTAATCAATTTTAAAACTCTTCTTTAACAGCTTTATCATAAAGACTCTGTGGTATTTCAATCTCAGTCTTCTTGATTAATTCAGGGTTAATTCTTAAATCCCATTTACGGTTTACAATAATTGGAATATCCAAAGGCTCTGTACCCATTAAGATAGCCTGAGCAACCTTCGCAGACCATTCACCCTGCTCTTCCGCAATCTTAGTCACAGTAATCATAGAGATTTCATCTAGCCATGACATATTCGTAACTGTTAAATTACGTGTCTCTGCTTCAGCAGTTTTTTTCGCAAGCTCAATATCCCAACCTTGGATACCACCGCTACTACCAACAATGATAAACTCATATTCTTGAGCTTTTTTAAATCCTTCAACCCATTCATCCATATTGGTGATAAGTATACGATCGATTTCAATATTAGATTTAGCATAGATTGATTTGTTTAAATCATATTCCTTATGCTGTGATGTAACATCCATACTTAGATAAACACCTTTTTTTGCATTAGGAACAATCTCTTTAACAATGTTCTTCGTTGCATCAACAGGTGCAATCTCAATCATCCCCGTTACATTATCATATGGATATCCGTAGCTATCAACATTATGATTAACCCCACAAAATACAAAAGGAGTTTCAGCATTCTTATAATATGGCATCACAAGATATTTAGAAGCATTATCATCACATGCAATCACTACATCTGGTTTAGTTGCATCGATAATTTTCTTTGCTTCAAGTGATTTTTGTTTAAAGAATTCAACTGATTTATTTCTTTTTGTGTCCATATAGAATTTTTCTAATTTACAAGAATCGCCTAAGCCATCTTCTAAACCTTTTTCAATTCCATCGCTCCATTCATAACCGCTATGATAAGATGATACATAAAGACAAGTCTTGTCAGCAGCATGTGCCTTATCAGCTGATGAAGACCAGATAAGCGCCAAAGCGCAGAGTAGTAGATGTTTTTTAGTCATAGTTTTTCCCCATTAGTTTAGTAAAAGTTAGTTAGTATTTACATTCATATAAAGATTACATTTCAATCTTGTCATGCAATATATCCTTCATAATAGAATTTAATTTCTTAGTTTTTTATGTTCCCCAATTATAATAATCTCCTAGATTTCATTTTTTTATCTAGCCAGATAATTACCTTTTCTATTGTTCTTTGAAATTCTGCCTCGGTAAACGGTTTTTCGAGATAAGATGTTGCCCCTGCAGCCATAGCATCGATAATTTTTGATTTATCACTCTCCGCAGTTACCATTACATAGGCCACATTATCATATCTTTCCTCAGTCCTAATAATATTCAAGAGCTCTAGCCCAGACATATTCGGCATATTCCAATCAGCAAGAATCAAATTAAAATTCTCTTGGCCTATTTTCTCCAAAGCATCTACGCCATCAACTGCAAATTTAACCTTTTTTTGGTTTATCGTATCCAAGTTTTTCTCAATAAAACTCCGCATGATCCTATGATCATCGATAATTAAGATATCTAAATTATTTACTTTCATGTATGCCCATATTATTAAATAGTGAAGATAATCATCATAATATTAACTAAAATAATTATAAAAATTATCACTATGAAGATATTAATACGATATAGTTAATAAAAGTTAAAGTAGAAGAATTTTATAAAAAAATACTATAAATTGTTTAAAAGCAACCTAATATCAATCCTGTATCTTTATAAATAAATCAGGTAAATATCTCATATTTAATAAAGCAATTTTGGTTTTAGAGGGTTTTGTAATACATTCACTAAAGCAAAATTTAAATATCATTACTATGTGGCACAATATTTTATTTACTTACTTACCACTCATCGCCTCATAGCAATACACAGTTATTGTGAACAAGAACTCTGACTTCAACCTGATATAACATATTGTATGTTTTTTTTATTATTCAGCACCATTCTTTATGGCTTTCTTTCTATGAAACAGCATTAAAACAAACCCAAAATTCATGAAAACGAGCGATATAGGAAATAGTGTTGTAATTATAGAATAATTTTCTAAAGCCAATATTGTGAATAAATGTTTAAACCCACCTAAAACAAAGCTAAGAGCAGATTCTTGGTCTGGGGCGACCCATGTTTTTCTAAATGTTGGGTAAAATCCTGCACTATCAATAATTGTAATAATTATTACAGACCAAAGAGGCGTTTCAGTAATAATCCATAATGGGATAGCAAGAAGCGACAAGGCAAAAGCCCATTTATCACTTCGAGAAATAATTATATTTTCACGCTTAATATAACCTATACCCGCAATCAAGAATGATATTATCGCTGAAAGAGCTGTAATAACTGCTCCTATTCCTGCACCGTCTGATATTTGAGCAAAAAACCCGATAGCTGTTAAGAGCCCCCAAACAAACCAAGAAAAAGGATGTGGCCTCGTATTTCCCTTAAAAATAGTAAATACATAAACGCCATAGCTTATGCTCATAAAGAATAGTCCTATTATAGTAAATATTTCTTTTTCTATCATGTCGCTTAAATATCCATTATTTTGTTGGTTTGCTAATTATAGCTTTAATAGTTCTAAGAAGGC
>CALDHH010000065.1 GCA_937941575.1 uncultured Alphaproteobacteria bacterium
TTGGATCTGTTACTAGCTAATAAATCAATAACTCATGCTGATTTTACCTCAATCCATGACACTAATTCAGGGGGAAGCAAAAAACTTAACCAAGTATCTGAAGGAGAAGGCCTTGATGATATTATGGATAAAATTTGCGAAGTAATCGAAAAGAATGACACATTAATTGACCTTAATTTAAGCAATGTTGATTTAATCTTAGAAAAATACATGGGTGATATTATTGCAGTCATAAATGTTAATAAAACTCTGATGAGAATTAATTTGGAGAATTCTTATATAGAAGGAAGTGATTTACTTTTATTCTTAAAATGGATTAAAAATAATACCCTTGCTTGTTTTGATATTGGTAAAAACCCTAAATACTTTAGTGATATTGATGTTAAAGAAATAAAGAAAGAAATAGAAAAAACATGGAAAAGATGCACAAATCTTATAAATCTAGGTGAAGCTTTTGCATCCGAAAATGGTCTACCAAGTGATAAAAGCAAAGAATTCAATGATTATATCGACATGATTACAAATGATGAAATAATATTTTCTAAAACAGGTGTTGCCAATATCCAAAAGAAACTTCCGGCACTTATTGAACGTGTGGCATTATATAATAAAGACTTTAAACATGTCGTAGAAAGCATGTTGAGCATTGTAATGAGGAAGGTAAAGAAAAATACTGGCATAGATCTGATAGTTCCAGATTACTATAAAAAATACTCTGTTTTAGATGCCGAGAGACTTGACCCGAAAGCTGAAAAGAATACTGTTGCTAATGAATTAGCTAAAATCCCTAAGCACAAGCTAAGTAAGATTAATTTTACGGATTTAGCAGAAAAAATAGATAAAGCCCCGAAGCCTATAAGCATATCTGAAATGTTTAAAAAAGTTTCAAAAAGAAAAAAATATCCAATTGCCTATCATTCTGGATTAACCAATCAATTAGATGAACTATTAGATTTTTTGGATAATAAAAACGCTATATTAACAAAAGAAGATCTACTTTATAAGCCATCTAAAGATAACTTAACTTTACTGGATATGATCATAGATGCAGGAAAACTAGATAAAGTAATTACTGTAAAAAACTGGTTACATGACCCAGAAGGTTTAAATGAGATTGCTAAAATTATACCGGTTAGTAAACTATATCAACAAATGGGCTCTAAATTTATCTCTATGGCTGATACAAAAAAATCAATATCCGCCGCAAGGATAAAACAAGGTCGAAAACCAATAAAAATTATGTTTTAGGTTACTGCGCTATGAGATAGAAAGGAAAAATTAATCTAATATGATTAATCCATTCTATACGCCATTTCACACTGTTTTGTGTTTAGAGTTTCATTATAGCCATTTGGCATTGTTGCAGAAGTTCTTCCGCAGACAGCCCAGCTATTGCTAACCGATTGCACATAGCCTGTTATGGATCCCCCATCATCAATTTTCCTATCTATCTTAGCTGCTACAGAGGGTGAAAAAACTGATCGCCCCGTAGCGCCAGCCCAAGTATGAGTTATAAGTGGGCTATTAGAAGTATGCAATACATGACCAACCGCGCTGGTAAGTGGGTCTTTTAAGTAGTGAATTATATGAAATCCACCACCGTATTTAGATGTTGGATGTGTTTTTCCAAATTCAGGAGTTGTATTATTACTTGTATCAATTCCAGATATTAAATCTGCTAAGGCTAAATGTTTCCAAAATTGAGCATTTTCTTCATCAAGACCACCAAAGGTTAGACCCCAGCCTAAACCGCTATAAGATGTTCCAATTGTTCCGCTATCATCACCGTTTACACAATTATTTGCAGCCGTACATCCAGGTAATCGTCTTGTTGCGTTAGAGAAGTCGCCTGGTAAAGAAGAATTAACGTCCCTAAAAGTAGCAATTGCAGCTGTATATGATTGAGTTTGCGCTATATGCCCTGAAATTCTTGCATTCTCAATCATGGCTTGGCCTTTTAATATACCACCGATTAGGAGACCAATAATAGTCATTACAATTGCAAGTTCAACTAGAGTAAAACCTTTTTCATTCATTACATCTGTTCTATTAAGCATATTATTCCCTTTCAGGATTGTTTTTATCAACTAATATTAATTCAAATAAGTTAATTTTTATACAATCTATACTAGATATTATTACTTAAAAACAAATTTAAATTGTAAAAAATCAACAAAAATTCCATATAAAGGTAAAGATTGAAAGTTGATAACGAGTAACATAGAAATACTTTGCACTACTTAAACTTTCTATTTATACATCTAATAACCGAATAGTGGCTTCTCATATTTAAGGAAAATAAATTGCAAGAATTAAAAGACATACTTATCCAAGAAATTATAAATAATAGTAATTTTATAAAAGCTACATTCTCTGGAATTCGAAGAACATCTAATAATTCTTGGAATAAGATATTAATAGAGCCAGTTATTATAAAAGATAAAAATATGCTGCAGTTTAATTATTTTGATACAGTAAAATCAATAACCAAGAATGTTGAAATCGAGAAGTTCCAAACAGAGATAAATGATGTTATATCATGCCATTTTACAAGTATCTATCTAAGATCTAATAATTACGGTAAGCAAATACAAATCACTAAAAAGAACAAAGTTCTTGTAAAAACTCATAAGAACTTAGATGAAGTAATCGTAAACAAATCTCATGATAAAGAAAAGAATAGGATCACATCTAGTAAAGATAATTATTTAGAAATGTTAGGAATAGCAAGTACTGATGGCAAAATAAAACCTAACATGCATTCCAAATATAAACAAATTGATGAATTTATTAAAATAATCAGCAGATTGACAGATTGGAATGAATACAAAGATCAAGTTAATATAATAGATTGTGGAGTTGGGAATGGCTATCTTACGCTTGCGACTTATAATTACTTTAAAAACGCAATATCAAAAGACATTCACATGGAAGCCATTGATATTGATGCAGGTGCAATTGAGAGAAATAATTCTAAGATTAAAAAATTAGACTGGGAAGATCTTCATTTTGAAACTAGTAATATAATAAGTTATGATCCTATAAAAAAACAAGATATAGATTTAACCATAGCCTTACATGCTTGTGATACTGCTACAGATGAAGCCTTATGTCTGGCCATAGAAAACAAATCTAAATATATATTATCAGTTCCCTGCTGTCACCATGATATCCAATTTCAATTAAAAAATAACCCTTCCAATAACTCCATAATAAAATCTGAAAAACATGGGATATTAATCGAACGCCAAGGCGATATTATTGCTGATACGCTTCGCTATATGTTATTGGAGATATGTGGTTATAGCACCAATATAATTCAATATATCTCAAATGATCACACATCTAAAAACATCATGATTAGAGCAGAAAAGCATAATGACGCTGTTCCAGAAGAGAAAATAAATGAATATAAAGAATTCAAATCATTTTGGAGAGTAAAGCCAGAGCTTGAGAAATTACTAACTCAAAAAGATATAATCAAATTGTAAGAAGATAGTGCTACCAACTGCCTATATTCTCCATGGAAGCCCAAGGCTCTTGCTTTTCTAAGCGCTCACCATTCTGTAGGATTTCAATAGATATATTATCTGGTGATTTAATGAAGGCCATATATCCATCACGTGGAGGCCTGTTAATTTCTATACCTTTATCCAGCAATTCTTGGCAAGTATCATATATATTTTCAACACGATAAGCCAAATGCCCAAAATTTCTTCCAGAATTATAATCTTCAACACTTCCATCCTCAGATGGCCAATTATAGGTTAATTCAAGTAATGGAGAATTAGTTTTTTTTGCTCCCTCTACGTCACCATTAGCTGCTAAAAATATCAAGGTAAATCGCCCTTGCCTGCTCTCTTTACGGCTAGTTTCAACCAGCCCCAGTTTATTACAAAAAAACTCTAGTGATTCATCTATATTACTTATACGAAGCATTGTGTGTAGATATTCCATTGTTAAATTTCCTCTTATATTCTTGTATTTATTAGTTTCTGTGTAAGTGTAAGACTATATTAAGCCTGAGGCATAAATAAATCCATGTCTATAAAGTAAAAAGCTACACTACTACATAACATTACTAAAAAGAAGAATAAGCAATAGCTGAATAATTTTACGCCACCGACCTTAAATATAATTCCTAGTTTAATTATCATGTTGACAGTCATGGCAATTAGGATTGATATAGAAGCAGTCGATAATAAAATCTCACCTGAACTTGCAAGTTCTGATACCGTAAATGTTACAACTCTTAAACTTACAGCTCCACCTAATAGTGATGTTAGATATACGCCAGTATCCCCAAATAATCGAGTTGCTAATGCAATGAAAACCAATCCTATTGATATTAATAAGGCAAAGCTAACTGTTTTTTTCAACGATATTGGATTATTTATCTTTACGGTAATTTCTTCTGTTTCAGTGCTATCTTTCTTAATTGCTCCTAAACCCATAGTACATAACAGTCCTATTATTGCTGGTATTGCTAAAAACATCACCAAATTACTTGCAACACTTGGCGCAATTATTATTAAAACTATTACTTGAATTAATAAAGAAGCCACCTCAGCCAAGATAATACCGCTAGTAATATTTATAAGCTGATTAGGTCGTTCATTATACTTACCGGCTAAATTAAACGTTGTTGCAGTGGCTGATATAAAACCACCGAAAAATCCAGTTGCAAGTAATCCCCATTTTAACCCCAATTGCTTCAATGCAATATAACTAGAGAATTCAACACCTGCTATAACCACGAAAAGCATCCAAATTCTAGTTGGATGTATTAACTCCCAAGGATCAATAAACTCGTTGGGAAGTAAGGGCAGGATTACTATAGCGCTAATTAGAAAAGTTAATACAGCAGTCATCTCTTCTTTTGTAATACCGTTTTGTGCAAAAGAATGCAGCCGTTTTTTTAACGTTAAAAAACCAAATAATATAACAGCCAATATGATTGCAAGCTGGCTATGTGAGTAAGCTAAAAAACCCAATAAGAATGTTAGCATTGCTGCAACAGCCGTGGTTGATCCGACTTGCCATGTAGATTTAGCTTTATTCCAATAGACATGGCTTATAAGTATTAGAATTCCTACAAATAAGCTTATGATGATGATTAAGATATCATTTCCAAGAAAAGCAATAATTGCCCCAGTTAAGGCCAAGAGTGGAAAAGTGCGGGCGCCGGATATTGGTTTGCTATTCTTATTTTTGGCTCTCTCTCTTTCAAATCCAATCAAGAAACCGGCTAATATAGCTGTTAGAAATGGTATCATTTCATTAAACATTGTAAATCTCAATCTCTTTAATTTTATCTAGATAACTAATCTCATCCCCTTATAGATAATACAATATAAAAGAACTTCAATAGATAACTTTATCTAGATAATTATTCACTTAAAATCCAATAAGATATATCCACTTGCTTGACTTAATGAATATTCTCGGATAGTTTTAATTATGAATAAATTAGATCAAAATACAATCAAAACTACATGGCAGTGGCTTCTTAAATAGATTAGCGACAGCAATAACTTTACCAAAATATTATTAATTATACAGAATGTCGCAGAGAAGATTTGTGGCATTTTTTTTATTCTATAATTCAAATTTCTTCTTTTATGCATTCTAACTTAAGAGGAATAGAAAATGAACAAGGCTAAAATTAAAAAAACATATAAGCCGATGGGGCTAAAAATAGGAAGTGAAATTGAGCATCTGATAATAAATGATGATAATTCACCGCTTGATATAACAATTTGTGATAAATTTTCAGACATTTTAAATGCAAAGAAAATGGATCATAGTAGAGAGATATATTCTGGAGTTTTTGAAACTAAAACAAAAGCTTATCGTCCAAGTCATCTAATGCAGATGTTTAATGAGAGAGCAAAACATTCCAAGTTAATCTATGAAACAGCAGAAGAATTAGGAGCGAAGACTTCAGAACTGCCTTTTGATCCTGATTTAACTCTTGATGAAGCAATGGAGTATAATATTAAACATCCAAGAGCTGATAACCTACTCTCTCATTTAAAATCCATTGGTGAAGACAAGATTATTGAGCATTGTGTCATGACTACAGGAATTCATGTCTCAATCGGTTTTGATGATTTAGATGAAGCATTAGATATTATTAAGATATCTTCGATGTTAACTCCATTATTAACATTATTGATGGAGAATAACATTGGGCGTGATCAAGGGGTAGTATTTAAAGGAAACCCAACCGCAAATAAGCGGCATTCACAAAAAGAGCGCACGGATATACAAGAATATTTCTATAGTTCAAATACAGGAGAGGAGCTTATTAATAACCATATCCAGCATATATTAAATACACCCGCAATGATGTATATGGATGGTAATGAAGAGGTACAAATATCTAAAAACCCCCATAATACTTCTTTAAAAAAATTATCCAAAACCCAAGAAATAACCGAAGATAATTTCTTTCTAGTTGAGAAAATGCAATATAATGATGTTAAAATAGCTTCTTTAAAATGCAAAGATGATAATGTTATTGGGCATCGTGTTGAATTAAGAATGTCTGATAATGGTGTCCATCAACATGATAGTATGGTTTTAATTGCTTTAATGATTGCAAGCAAAAAAGGCCGCATAATGATTAGAGAAGTTCTAAAAGATTTTGGCTATGAAAGCGGTAATCCAGAACTATATAATACCGTCTGTGCAGATCTAAGCAAAGCAATATCACATGATGGCAAGCATCTTTCTCAGATAATGAGTAATGGGGAAACATTCTCTTCTATGGCCAAAGAATTTGGTAATGGGTTACAAAGCTTTATTTCAGAAGACTACCCTGAATATTTAGAAAAAGCCCTACCGATACTTAAAATATGCAATACAGGTAGAAGTCAGGCATCTGACAATATTAGAAAGAAACCATTATCTCAATCTAGAAAGACTTCGCTAATGTAAAACTTTAATAAGCTTATAACGTCATCTCTCATATAATTAAATTAATATATTATTTAATCTTTCCAAAATTTTAATAATTAAGAAAGTATCATAGCTTTAAGGTGAGATATAATGGATTAAAAGGTATAAAAGCATGAAGATAATACATATAACAGATATGCATTTTGGTCCATATCAATGGTTTGGTAATAATGATCTATTATTAGATAGGTTAAATTCATTTGATGCGGACCTCATTTTTAATACAGGGGATATGACGACAGATTCATTAGAAGATGAATATCAGCAAGCTGGAGAATTCTTAAACAAACTTGAATGCAAAAATATTGTCTCCATTATGGGTAATCATGATAAATTTAGTAAACGTTCTGGTGATTTTTTTAGGAAATATATCTATGATGGAAAATTTATTGAGCCTAAAAATATTTCAAAACTGGAAAAACCCAATATTTATATAGATAAGAATACTTCAACATTAGATAACTATCTTTATGATCTTAATTTTGTTAGAGAATTTGATATTAAGGGTGAGAAGATATTAGTATTGGGATTAGACACATGTGTTCTAAACTGTCATTATGGACTTATAGAAGAAGAAATTCTACATTCTCTGGCAGATATAATTAAATCTACTCAACATGACCGCATTTTCACACTGACCCATCATTCCATATTATCTGGGGATGAGAATGCCTTGAGTAATTCAAAGCGAGTAACAGATTTTATATTAGAGCATAATATTGAAGCCAATTTCTGTGGCCATACTCATGAATTAGATATGGTAGAAGTGAGAGATATAATGCTTAATAAGACTTATCGGCAATTCATGTCTGGAACAATGTCTAGTCGAACAACTTCAACTAGCGCAACTTCGACAGAAGCAAATATGTATTGCACATATGAGAATCTTGGGACAAGCGATGAAAAGATAACGATTATCCGCATGCACCCAGATGGCGATGATATTAGATTTGAAGAAACCGTCATTACTTAAGGTTTTTGAAGATAATAATTAGGTAGAGGCAAGAGCTCAATAGCCAGTTTTAAGAGCCTCTCTTTACCATTATTACGTAGTTTTTCTTTCATAATCACTGAATTAGCTATATGTAACTTTCTTAGTAGCATTAGCGAATAAAACAATAGATGATAAAGATTAAACCTAAGGTAGAGAAGATGACCGATAAAACCGTAATTTTTAAGAAAAAAATATTAGCTTTTTTCGTAGTATTCATCTTCTCATCCATGATGGGAGCATTCGCAGGAGATATTCCAGATAGATGGAAAAGTGAATGGTCAGCTACAGATTTCTCAAAATCTAGTATAGAATTTTCAGAGGTAATGTCAGGTGGGCCACCAAAAGATGGAATTCCTGCAATTGATGATCCGAAATTTAAACCTGTCTCCGACATTAATGATATTGGCGATAAAGAGCCTGTTATTTCCATTGAGATAGATGGGAAGGCAAAAGCTTATCCTTTGCGGATATTAATGTGGCATGAAATTGCCAATGATGAATTAAGCGGAGTCCCAATAACAGTAACATATTGCCCATTATGCAATTCCAGTGTCATTTTTGACCGTCGCATAAATAATAAAATTTTAGATTTCGGGGTATCAGGAAAGCTACGTCATTCAGATATGATCATGTATGATCGCCAAACTGAAAGCTGGTGGCAACAATTTCTGGGTGAAGGGGTTGTTGGTGAGATGACAGGTGTAAAATTAAAACGCCTTCCATCCCGTATTATACCCTTTGCTAAATTCAAAAAATCTCACCCGCAAGGGCAAGTTCTAATAGCTAATAATAAATCATCCCGCAATTACGGATCTAACCCTTATTTTAAATATGATAGTGCAGATAAACCATTCTTGCTTCAGAAAGAATATAATGGCCCTATTCCATCACTTGCCTATGTTATTGCAATTGACAAAAAAGCTTGGCCTTTGGAAGATATACGTAAGCAGAAACGCATTGTGGATGGTGATATAATTATTGAATGGCAGACGGGGATGAATTCAGCACTTGACCAGCAACAGATTGATAAAGGACAAGATATTGGCTATGTAACAGTGCAAAGAAAACAGCCCGATGGATCTCTTATTAATATTGCTTATGATATGAGCTTTGCTTTTGCTTTCTCTATCTTTCAACCAGATGGCAAGATTATAATTCATGAATAAAGATTAGATAATCTATATTATCTCTTTATTATCCATTCTTTTTAGAAATCTTTGACTATTATCTTTGATTGCCTCTATCTTCTCTGCATCCATTCTTTCCAAGGATTTATATATTAAGGCAAGTCTATGATTTCCTCTTAACTTACCCTCATTTCTAATTAAAAAATCCCAATATAGGTAATTAAATGGACAAGCTTCTTGACCATTTTTCTTGGTAACTTTATAGCGGCATGACTTACAGTAATCTGACATTTTATTAATATATGCACCACTTGCTGCATATGGTTTAGAGCCTAAAAAACCACCATCGGCAAATAATATCATGCCTGTTACATTTGGTAATTCTACCCATTGATATGCATCGGCATAGACAATCATAAACCATTCATTAACCTCATCTGGTGAGAGTCCTGATATCAGAGCAAAATTGCCCAAGACCATTAATCTTTGAATATGATGAGCATAAGAGTTTTCTTTTGTTTCTTTGACGCATTGTTTTAAACAATTCATCTGAGTTGCCCCACCCCAATATAAATCAGGTAAAGCCCTTGTTGCTTCTAAAAAATTATTCTGTTCATATTCAGGCATTTTTAGCCAATAAATACCACGTATATATTCCCGCCATCCAATGATCTGCCTTATAAAACCTTCAACTGCATTTAATGGAGCTTTGCCATTATTATAAGATTTCTCTGCCAATTTTATACATTCGAGCGGCTCTAATAATCCACAATTTATATAAAAACTAATATGGCTATGATACATCCAAGGCTCATTTTGAATCATAGCATCTTGGTAATCGCCAAATATCTCTAATCTTTCTGTTACAAATTTATTTAATGCATCTAATGCTTGTTCTCTAGTAACCGCAAAATAAAATGGAGCTAAATCACCAAAATGATTATCAAATCTTTTAGCAACCAATTCCATGACTTCGTTACTTATATCATCTGGTTCTGAAATATAAGTATCTGGGATTACTAGGCCTTCTTTTGGTGGTTTACGGTTATTGCTATCATAATTCCATTTACCGCCCTCTGGCTTATCGCCATCCATTAGAATGTTATATTTCCTACGCATTTCACGGTAGAAATATTCCATCCGCAATTGCTTACGTCCATCCGTCCAATCTTTAAAATCTGCTTTTGTGCAAAGGAATCTCTCATCAAGCCTAATTTCTACTGGAATATTAAACCCATCTTGCCATGTTTCAATATCTGCCAAAACTCTATATTCAGATGGTTCAGTTACTATTATTTTATCTATATTCTTCAATTCAATAATTCTTTTAATCTCAGCTTTAAAAGATCCTTGATTATCTTCTGCATCTAACTTGCGGTAGACTACATTATACTTCTTTGCTTTTAACTCTTCATAAAAATGACGCATTGCAGAGAATATAAAAGCAATCTTCTTCTTATGATGCCTAACATATGTAGCCTCTTCCCAAACTTCACACATAAAAATTAAATCATTATCTATATCCAAATCCGATAGGCTTGATATATTATGGCTTAGCTGGTCGCCAAGAATTAATCTTAAAATCATGTTAAATTACTTTATTTAAAGGTTATAGATATTTATAAGAAATAGACTAGTTTATTCTGCCTGTCTAAACTTATTTATCCAATAAAGCTTTGCGAATATTTTTCTTGCTAGCGCTTGAGCTAACATGTAACCGATATCTTTGTTAAGTTAATTTTAAGAATGTTGTAATATTCAGTACAATCTATTTTTACCATATTCTACCTCCCTTCTTAATAAGTAAATAATTAGATTTACAAAGAAAGTTACTTATCACTATAATGATCAAATAATTTTTAAATGGTTTTATCCATAGAAAACTCCTCATATTAAAAACAGGTTTAAGAAATGTCCTTACTATCTCGTAGAGAATTTATAATTCTTATGGCCACATTGATGTCCCTAACCGCTTTATCTATTGATGCAGTTCTCCCAGCCTTTTCTTTTATAAGAGATGAGTTATCCATCCAATCTGAAAACCATGTCCAATTCGTTGTAAGCTTTCTTTTTGTTGGGTTAATGATCGGGCAATTAGTATTTGGTCCAGTAGCCGATAGCTATGGCCGTAGGACAGGAATATTACTAGGGTTAATCATCTTCATAATAGGCAGTTTAATCAGTCTTTTAGCTAGTTCTTTTGCACTTATGCTATTTGGTCGCCTCTTACAAGGTTTTGGCTCTGCTGCTGCGCGCGTTATTTCCATCGCCATTATTCGTGATTTATATAGTGGTCGTGACATGGCGCAAATTATGTCTTTCATCATGACAGTATTTATATTTGTCCCAATGTTAGCCCCGGCAATCGGTGAGGCCATAATTACTATTTCTGACTGGAGAATGATTTTTGCCTTTTATCTAAGTTATTCTATTCTATTAATTATATGGGTATATAGACGACTAGGTGAAACATTAGCCCCTGAAAAGAAACAAAAGCCGTCTGTTAAAAAGATTCTAGAAGATTTCTCATATGTTCTCAAAAACAAAATAACCATGGGCTATACTATTATCTCAGGTTTCATCTTTAGTAGCTTTCTTGGATATCTAACTTGCTCCCAACAGATCTTTCAAGAGTTTTTTAACACGGGGCAGATGTTCTCTGTCTATTTTGGTATTTCGGCTTTTTCAATTGGCTTGGCTTCACTAATTAATAGCCTCATTGTTAAGCGTTTTGGAATAAAACTAATTTGTACAATTGCATTAACAGGCGTGGTTTTAAGCTCTGCTTTATTCTTATGCATCTATGATCCAACATCCACTCAGAATTTTATTCCCTTCATGATTACAACATTTATTATCTTTTTCTGTTATGGCCTATTATTTGGAAATATGAATGCATTAGCAATGGAACCAATGGCAAATCAAGCAGGAACAGCATCGGCAGTAATTGGAAGCCTATCAACTGCAATTGCACTTATTATCGGGGGTGCTGTAATTGGTCAGTCTTTTAATATGAGCCTATGGCCATTAATGATGGGATTTCTATGCCTATCATTAATCTCACTAATATTGCATATATTTATACAAAGAAAAAAAGTACCTATTAGATTAAGCCCCTCAAATCCATAATGACATTCTTAACTTAATAAAAACTCTGTACAGAATTTTTGTTTTTAGCTAAGGTTATTTTGTAATAATAACAACTTATACTGGTGCATAATGGTTTATAGAATTGTATACATATCGAAAGCTACCCCAAGCCTTGATGATAAAGAATTAGATAAGATTTTAGCATCCTCCCGGAAAAACAACCCTAAACTAGATGTAACTGGATTAATGCTATTTTTTGAAGGTAGTTTCTTTCAAGTATTAGAAGGAGAGAAGTCTCAAGTTGAAAGCCTATATAGATATATAGAGTTAGATTCACGCCATATTACAGTTAAAAGATTACAAGAAGGCGAAGTTAGTGGGCGTTTATTCGGAGATTGGAGTATGGCTTACACCCCTATCTCTAAACAAGATAAGCAAAAACTTATTGGTGATGGTGATTTTTTTAGTAAGTTCTCACCATCTAATAGTTTAGATGTAGACACCAAATCATTAACAACATTTATTGCGAAAATGGTTGAGAAAATGATACGCTAAAGCTAGCTTAATACAAGATTATTATTTAATACTATTTATAATTTTATATTATAGCCATGAGATATTTCAGGCTGACATCCTTTAGCATTTAGATTTGTCTCTTTATCATTATCTTCCAAGAACCCAGATAAAATTGACTTATATAAGCTCACCTTATTTTGATTTCTATCCCCAATATCATAATCCCCCAGATTACCTTCTCTACAGTTTAGATAATAATCTGTAATTATTGTCGCTTGCTGTTCATGATTATAATCTGTTAGTTTTTTTCCTTCTTCTAAAACATAGCTATAGGCTGATGTTTCAGTAAATCTTGTTTGAAAACTATGCTTCATTGAACTTAACATTGATAAATCAATATTATTTTGATACTGCCAAATATGGGCTATTTCATGTGTAAATATCTCTTTATAATAACTATTTGTAGCACTAAAATCTTCTATACCAATATATTTAGCATCCATTATCACCGTATTACCCATCGCCTGAGCCTCTGCACCACTAGTTAAGCGATAATATGAGGAAGCATTTTTGGATTTACTAATTCTAATTTTATCATAATCTAAACTATCCTTAAATATGGATTTAAGCATCGATATTTCATTATCATTTAAAGCTCTTTTATCAATCAGCTCTGGTATAATATATTTCATAGAACTAAGACCAACAGATACCAAGAAAGCAACCCGCAAAGATTTAGCCATCCAGTTTGCATCTCTGGATGTTAAAACATTAAATACTTTGCTTAGAGTTTTTTTCAAATATCAATCTCCTAAAAAAACATAAAATAGCACAATATGTAAAAATAATCAACTATTATTTATGGATCATATCTCTTTCTTAGTTTTTCTATAAAATGTTGATTTGGCCATGCCTAATGATAATGCAGTTTGGGTTATATTATTATTGTGATTTAATAGGCTCAGCTTAATAACCTCTTCCTCTATCTGTTCCAATGTTTTTTGGTAGCCATTTTCATTAAGAATAGAGATGTAATTCTTATTTTTCTCGACATCAATATTACTGATATTAACATTTGGTAACTCATAGAAGTCCTGAATATCTAAGATATCATTATCAGATAGTACGATTGCTCTATGGATTGTATTTTCAATTTCACGGACATTACCTCCCCATTCCCATGTTTTCAGCATGTTAATGGCCTCATCTGAGATATCTTTTAGCTCTTGCCCTTCAATTACAGTAAATCTTTCAATGAAATGATAAATCAGCTCTGCTATATCTTGTCTTCTATCTCTAATTGGTGGGATGTTAATTGGTAATACATTAAGTCTGAAATATAGATCATCCCTAAATCTACCTTCCATCACCTCGGTATCTAAATTTTTATTAGTAGCAGATATTATTCTTATATTAACAGGAATTGAACTTTGACCACCAACTGATGTTATCTCTTTTTGCTGTAACACTCTTAATAACTTTACTTGAGTATCTAATGGTAACTCCCCCACTTCATCAAGAAATATTGTGCCTCCTTCTGCTTCCCTGAATTTACCAATTGATTTGGCTATCGCACCAGTAAATGACCCTTTTTCATGGCCAAATAATATACTTTCCACTAAATTCTCTGGAATTGCGCCACAATTGACTGCAATAAATGGCTTACCAATTCGGTTACTTTCGCCGTGGATGGATTTTGCAAAAACCTCCTTACCAACACCGGTTTCTCCAGTTAGCAATACAGGTATATCCGCAGATGCAGCTTTCCTACCAACCCCAATTACCTTAGATAAGCCTCCTTCATGGCCTATCATTTGTTTAAAGCTATATACTCCATCTTCCTGCTTTTTTAATCTATTAACTTCTTTTTCAAGTACACTTATTTTAAGAGCATTTTTGATTGAAACTTGTAGACGACCAGGTTCTGGTGGTTTATTTAAAAAATCACTAGCCCCCAATTGCATTGCTTGGACAACTACATTAATATCGGAACTACCCGTCAACATAATAACTGGTAAATCAGGATATTGCTGTGACATGATCCCCAATACTTCCATACCGTCCATATCAGGCATATATATATCCAATATCACCAAACGAATTTCTTTATTTTGATCTTGTTTTACAATATCTAAGCCAGTTTTTCCACCATCGGCTTCTACAATCTGATAACCAAGTTTATTCTCTAATAAACCCCTTATCATCTTTCTTTGCATTTTATCATCATCAATTAATAGAATTTTGATACTCATACATCCTCCAAACCTCGTGCATAAAGAATAGAAGACAAAGATTAACATTCCTAAAACAAACCGTATCAAAATGAGAAATCGACCATAATAATCTCATTTCGATACTATTTATGGATTACAACAAGCCTTAAACCTCTGAAAAGTATCATTTTCCATATTGGCACGGTTATTGCTAATGTTTATATAGCTATTACATAGGGAGGTATTATGTTAGTTACATTAGAAAATGCAGAACAAGTGCTCATGGAGAAATCAGAAGAATGCCATAACATGGGTGGTGAATATAAATCTGTACATTTAGAAATGTCTAAACTAGAGCAACTATCAAATGGCTATGATTTAAATAATCTCTGTATTGCAATTAACAGCCTTATATTAGACAAAGATAGTAATGTGATAGTCTGCCAAGATAGCGATATATTTATCATTACAAAATTTATCAATCAAAACATGACGAATAAATTAGAAGTAACTTTATCTGAATTAATGGATATCAGTAAGGATATTAGATTTGCAAAGCTTTACGAGATAAACCATGACTGGGATAGTTTGGTAGAAGTAATTAAAAGCAAATTGGCTCAAGCCGATGACACGGTTGCCGAGAAGAAACCAACCTTAAGTAGTGATGATATATTGCATCTTAATAATAAAATGAGAATTTTAAATAAATCAGTTAGTAAGATATTGATTGAGCAATTAGAAACAAAAAGAAAAAATAGAAGCTCTATTGAAATATTATTAATTGAAGATGACCTATTTTCAACCACTCTTATTAAAAGAGCAATCCAAAAAGAATATAATGTATCAAGCGCGGAAGATGGTGAAAAAGGAATATTAAAATATTTTATAACCGCCGCAGATATAATGTTCTTGGATATTGAATTACCCGATATTAATGGGCATGAAATATTAGCCAAAATATTAAAACATGATCCAAATGCTTTTATTGTAATGCTAAGCGGGAATGGTAATAAAGAAAATATAATGAAAGCAATGAATAGCGGTGCTAAAGGGTTTATTGCCAAACCCTTTACCAAAGATAAACTTGACTTATACGTACAGAAAGCCTTGAACCACTCAAAATTAAGGAGATAATAAATGGAATTTATAATCAGCGACATCGAAAAGAACTTATTTAATATAATTCAATCTATCAAATCTGATCCAGCAAGCTGGGAAGATTGGAAATGTTTGCAGATAAAGATACCTGATCTATATAAAAACTCTGATAATATGGAGATAAGGCAGAATATAAAAGCTATAATTCATAGCCGTTTTTCAGAAAAAAAATGCAGTGTCTTCTTCCTAGGCTTAAAAGAAATATTTTTATTCTGTAAGCTACCAGAAGATCCCGATTTTACAGAGGTAACCAATAGTATTACTGACCTATTTAGTAAAAAAGATAAAAGCCTTATAGAGTTTAAAATAATAAATATTTCAGAAGAGCCTAATTTAATAGTGGATGAATATACTCTAGATGATTTTATGCTTTCACTGACATCAATCAGCTATGATGAAAGTTTTAAAAATAGCTTGGATCTAGTCGAAAATAACGAAAGGTCACATAATAAAGGATCAAATCCTAACCTAAAGAAAGTCCTGTTGGTTGAAGATGATGCATTATCTAGATGGATGGTTAGAAAATCTATTAAAGATGCTTGTGATCTAGTCACCGCACAGGATGCAAGACAAGCTATTTCTCTATACCAAAACTATAAACCAGATATGGTGATATTGGATATAAACTTACCTGATGGATCAGGAAAAGAAGTTCTAAAAGATATGTTAGAGCAAGACCCAAAGGCTTATATAGTAATGTTTAGTAGCCAAGACACTGCATCAAATATCGCAGATACCATGGATAAAGGAGCAAAAGGTTTTATTGCCAAACCATTTAAGAAAGAGCGATTATTTGAATATATAAATAATTGTGCTTAAGAAATAAATTTTTAATGAAATCGGGTGAAAAATGAGAATTAGTATCAAATACAAAATGATTATTGCTATGTTTTTCTGTACTGCAGTAATTATATTAGATTTAATATACATAGACCACTCATTAAAAGAAGGTTTATCTTTCTTAAATAGTCAAAATAACTATATTCAAAGCATAGGAATAGATAGCAATCCACATTTAAACAAAATAAGCATAGATACCGAACATGCAATATTAAATGCCAATGATACTTTATCTTTAATTAATAAGATATTTTATATCGTTATAATCCTATTCATCATTACCATCTTATATTTGCTTAAAGCCATCATAATCCCACTTAGTACAGTTACTGAGAATCTTGTAAAAATATCACATGGTGATTTAGATGTAGATATCCCAGATAATATAAGAAATGATGAAATCGGTCAATTGGCTTTGGCATCTAAGATCTTTGTTGATAAGGCCCAGAAAGCCCTAAAACTTGATGAAGCCGAATTAGCAAATAAAGCAAAGTCAGAATTTTTAGCTAACATGTCGCATGAATTAAGAACTCCAATGAATGGTATAATTGGTATGAGCAACATGATGAAAGAAACTAATCTTGATGATGAACAAGTAGAATTTACAAATGTTATCGATAACTCAGCCCGTAGCTTATTAGTTATCTTAAATGATATTTTAGATTTATCAAAAATAGAAGCTGGAGAATTAAGCATAGAGAATGACGTCTTTGACTTACATCTTTCTATATCAGAAGTATCAGAAGTATTTGTTCCATTAGCCAAAGAAAGAGAAATTGATTTAAACATAGAGGTTAATAGCAACCTTCCTAAATTTGTCGAAGGAGATGTCGGGCGCTTTGAACAGATCCTAAGGAATCTATTGAGTAATTCTTTAAAATTTACTCATGAAGGTCACGTAACCATAAAAGCAGATTTTCTAGAAGATAATATTTCTATACAGGTGATTGATACAGGTATCGGTATACCAAAAGGTCAAATTGAACAAATATTTGGTAAATTTAACCAAGCAGATAATGCCAGCACAAGGACATATGGTGGCACAGGATTAGGACTAGCAATTAGTCAAGAATTAAGCGAACTTATGGGAGGGAAGATAGGCGTTCATAGTGTAGAGAATGAAGGCTCTTGTTTCTGGTTTAAACTTCCCCTTGAGGTCAGAGATGATGTAAGCGAATTAGTGAATAAATTCGCCCCTCCCCTAATTGATTTAGAAGAAAAAGAAGTTGAGTTAAGATCTAAAAACGTAAAAATACTATTAGCAGAAGATCACCCAACCAATCAATTATTGATGAAACGACTATTACAAAAGCTTGGTTTTAATGATGTTCTACTAGTCGAAAATGGTATCGATGCTCTAGAGCTATATAAAACCGGAGAATATGACCTAATCCTAATGGATTGCCAAATGCCCTTGATGGATGGTTATGAAGCCACTAGAGAGATTAGGATGATTGAGAAAGATTATGGCGGTCATATTCCTATCATAGCAATCACAGCCAATGCTATGCTTGGGGATAAAGAAAAATGTTTAAAACTTGGTATGGATGGATATGTTAGTAAGCCAGTAGATAAAGATAAATTGCATGCAGCAATTGTAAAGCAATTAAGAAAACCATCTAGCGGCACTAATCATATTGATACGCCTGATAGACCGATTGTGGTTTCAAATGCCGATGACCCCGTTGATTTAGAAAGATTGGTTATATTCACCGATGGAGATTTAGAATTTGAGAAAGAATTATTTGCAATATTCTTCGAGCAATCTGAACTTAACCTAATAGCCTTACAAGATAGTATTGACGATCCAAAGCAATGGAAGTCCCATGCTCATAAATTCAAAGGTTCTGCGGCAAATTTAGGTGCAATTGAGCTATCTGATTTATCTTACGAAGCAGAAAATGGATCAGAGCTAAGTTCCGAAGATAAAAGTTTTTTATTATTAGCTATGAATAAAAAATATCTTGAAGTAAAATCTTTCTTAGAAAAAAGAATAATAGAAGGATAAAAAAATGGAAAAGACCTTATATGAAAGAATTGGCGGAGAAGATGCTGTTAAAGCAACTGTGACCAAACTATATGGTAAGCTTTTAACCGATAATCTTCTAAGCGATTATTTCGATCCTGAGCGAGTGGATATTTTAAAAACAAGCCAGATTGCATTTATAACAATGGCCTTTGGCGGTCCCCATAATTACACTGGTCAAGACTTAAGAAAAGCCCACGCCCCTTACGTTGCTCAAGGAATGTCAGACATACATTTCAATGCAGTAGCAGAACATCTACAAGAATCCATGGAAGAGCTGAATGTAGATAAAGACTTAATACAAGAAGCCTTGGCTATTGTTGAGACCACTAGAAATGATGTTTTAAGTAAGTAAGGTCATATCAAAGCTTCTCCTTTAAATATTAAATTTTAGGGTCTTTATTAGACAATTTTCTATTAGGCTTGTCCGAACTGTCATTGTTATCAGCGACTACAAAACTAGAAGATTTAATGGAGGTATCCCGCATTTTCTCTGCATCAAAATAAGCGCTTGCTACCCCCCCAGAAGCATCCTTACTCAATCTATCTAGAGTTTCAAAACCAGAACTTCCAGGATTGCTTAATTCTTCATCTATTCTATTTTGAATATCTTCCATTTTTTCATCCATAGACAAATAATCTCTTATATTATCAACCGCCATACTAATGGGCAAAGCCACTATTGCTGCTACTGCAGTTACACCTAGTCCTCCGACAACAGTGTTTGATAAAACCTGTGTTGCCGGTTCACTGGCAACATTTGCTAAGGCTATAAAACTAACTGCACTTACTCCTAATGACGCGGCTCCAGTTTTAAGAACTTTATCAAAAGCAGAGTTACTTTGGCTAAACTCCAGTCCTTCACCTTTATCAACATCAAGGCTATCAAAAGCAGAATTCTTACTCATATTGATACTGGGGTCAGTTAAAATACTCTTTCTTTCTTCTAAAAGTGTAGTGATTTTTTCTACAGCTTGATCGTTATTCTCCGGAGCTGTAAAATCACTACTTATTTCCAAAGAGAATGAATTGCTAATCAACTCGTTCTGAGCATGCAGAACCTGAGCATGAATTTGTGGCCCCAGCTGCTCTAGATGTTTGTCTTCCAATAATACCAGAACAGATAAATCATTTGCATCATTTACAGGTGAATTCATACCGTATTTATCATTAATAGAGTTAATAAATTCTTCAATCTGTATTTCCTTTAGCTTATCAAAGCATGGCTCGACAGCTTCCATCACCTCCTCTTGCCTACTAGAAGAAGCAAACTTAGTAATGAAAGAGGATAGAGTTGTTGATAGAGCTCCCATTGTTACACTAAGAACAACGGAACTAACACTGGAAGTTGCAACAACACCTGCACCTAATGCAGCAAGAGGGGCTACCATAGCGGTAACTCCCAATGCCAATGCGGCAACACCAGCCCCAAAGGCAATATTAGATCCTTTATTTGATATTCCTTGTTCTTCAGCTTTTGTAACGCTAACTCCTGAGGTTAAATCAGGCAGTTCTATATTATTTATAGTATTGTCCATTTTAAAAATCCTTTTTTTGTATATTAATTTATGTTTCTAGCTCCGTCTTTGCTCTCTTTACTGTCCTTGCTATGCTTTCTGTAATAACTTGCTCAAAACTCTCTAAACAATTATGGTTATCTTCCATATACTTGACCACTTCTTCGCTAGGCTTATTACCCCATCCAGATTTAATTATCTCTCCGTATTCAGAAAGGTCTAAATCAACAAGGTCATTAGAAGAATATAGCTGATTAAATTTCTCCAACTTATCAGAAAAAACTCTTATATAGGCATAGAACTCTTTTTCTGATCTGTCTTTTCCTTGGACAAGCTTAATAAATTCAAACTCAATACCTAATTTCTTATTGTCTTCCATCTTATTACCTTAAAGTATAATTTTTTATATAATGATACGATTATACTATATGAGCATTAATCTGTCAATACTAATCCAATATACTCAAAGCTCTTATTCTCATTATAGGTTGTAAATATTGTAGTTTTTATTTATATTTCATTGGCGATTTAAAGATGCTGATGAGAGAATTAATGATGAGAAATGTTTATATAAATAGCTTTGGTTCTTTCTTGCCCAATGATCCTGTTAATAATGCTGATATGGAAGAATATCTTGGCTTTATTGGCGGTAAAAAATCAAAATATAAACCTCTCGTCTTAAGGCAAAATAGGATAAAATATAGGCATTACGCATTGAATAAAGATGGAGAACAACAATATTCAAGCTCCGAAATGGCAGCGCTTGCAATTAAGCATGCAGTTAATAATTCTGAAATTATATTAAGTGATATATCTTATTTAGGATCCTCCTCAACCCTTGGAGATTGCTTGGTTCCGGGATTGGCATCACATATTCACGCAGAGCTAAATATTAAGCCAATTGAAATTGCCAATTTTCAAAGCGTCTGCGGTAGCTCAATCATGGCTCTTAAATCTGGCTATCTCCAGATTGGATCAGAAGAGCATGATTACGCTGCAATTAGCGGTTGTGAATTTGCCAGTAGATATTTTAGACCTGGCTTTTACGAAGATAGTAATGAATTTTTGGAAAATGGAGAAATTGATATAAACGCAGATTTCCTCCGTTTTACATTATCCGATGGTGCAGGAGCTTGCATTTTAGAGAGTAAACCAAATACCCATTCCAGATCTTTAAAAATTAACTGGATTGATATTAAATCATATGCGGATCGTTTTGATACTTGCATGTCAGCTGGTGAGGGCTGGAGTAATCAGGCAAGCACAATGGATGCAGTTAAAAATGGTAGTTTAATTTTAAAACAAGATTTTAGCCTATTAAAAGAAATGATCCCAGTTTGGGTTTCACATTATCTTGACTTAATTGATCAGGATAAGATTAATGTCGATGAAATTAAATATTTTTGTAGCCATTACTCCGCTCATTCTTTAAAAGAAGAAGCAATAAATGTTTTAAAAACCACAGGTTCAATGATTACTGAAGATAAATGGTTTAGTAATCTATACAGCAAAGGCAATACAGGAACTGCATCAATTTTTATAATATTAGAAGAGCTTTATAATAGTAAAGAATTGAATATTGGTGATAAAATTCTATGTCATGTTCCAGAGAGTGGCAGATGTTTAAACGGATTAATGATGTTAGAGGTAGTATAGAGATGAATAATAGTAAAGAAGTAATGCGCAGCTTAATTAAAATATGGACAGATTTTGATACTAGCTTAAATAAAGTTCCAATTTTAGATAAATTAAACAGAAAAAAATTCAGAACTGATGATTATAAATTATTATTAATCAATCAACGTCAACAAGTTGTAGAAGGCTCCAGATGGATTGCCAGAGCAGCATCTAGTATTGATAGAAATTACCTAGAGCAAAGATCCATATTTATGAAACATGCCATCACAGAGCATAAAGATTATAAAATGCTTGAGAATAACTATGTTTCAATCGGTGGAGAGCTATCTGATATTCAAAATGCAGAGAAAAATATTGGCTCTGAAGCACTGCATGCATTCATGTATCAGAGAGCAAGTGAGACCAATCCATTTGATCTATTAGGTGCAATGTTCATTATTGAAGGATTAGGAGAAAGAAAAGCAATTAAATGGGGTGAGGCCATAAAGAAACAGCTAGACCTGAGCGAGAAACAAGTTAGTTTTTTAATCTATCATGGTGAGAATGACGAAGATCATATGCGAGAATTTGAAGAAACCCTAAATTCAGGAATATTAGAAATTCCAGATATGGGAAAAAGAATAGTAAAAACAGCTAAAATAGTTGCAAGACTATATCAATTGCAATTAGAGGAAATCGGCAATGTCTAAAAAAGCCGCCAAAGGTAAGAAATTTGTAGCAGCCCATAACCAAAATGATCCGGATCCATGGGAAGCATTATTACTTGATAAATCAACATTTATATCTATAGAAGCCAAAGCAGCTTTGATGAGAAATAATGGAAGCAGATCTAGACAATATTTATTACCAATCGTTAGATTTCTCGCAAGATTATCTATTATACTAGTACAATTATTACGAATAATAATTCCTAATAAGATGACTTCATCCAAGATATTGCACGGGCTTATCTGTTGGGGAGTTAAGAATTTTGTCAGCCCAGATGCTGCATATCTAATATTAAGGCATTTCAATATTGGTACTCAGATTTTAACATTTTTAAATAAAAACATTGCTGATGGAGAACTTCCATCTGTCCCTCTAAATCCTTGTAATATTTCAGATTTAGGTGGCAATACTTTTGTTCAGCATGATTTGAATTTATATAATTTTATCATTTCATTGAATCATTACTTAGAAGAAAATAATAAAGATATCATCTCAATTCCTTTTGATAAAATTGACTTTTCAATGATTAAAGACTTTGATGATCAGTTAGAAGAATTACCAAATAAATGGCATAATTTCATAGACCTTCAAACTGCCATTGAATTATACACTCCATTATTTGGCCTATTTTTATCTGATAAAGATTTCTGGCGTGCAAGTAATTCATTACAGCTTGATGAAACAATGGCAATCTATGTCGCAAAACTATTAAAACAAGATTTTATATTATCAATAGTCAGCAATAAACACCCAATGGTACCATTAGCCACTTTAGAATCTGGCTTTAGATTAATGCTACACGGTGTAGATGCTGAGAATCTTTATGGTTTCATTAAATATATCAGAGATAATGGGGATGATTTTAAGGCTTTGTAAAGGGTATGAAATAATCATTTATTATAAAATAATTATTTATTACATCATCTTATTACTCCAAACATTTAGGCATCTCATCAATCGTAAATAGCAAAGGCAGGTCTCGCTCATGATATGTCGTGTGGTATGGAACCCAACTTGATCCATTATCAGTACTCCATTCAGCACGAACATCTTCCCATTCGAGGTTGTTTTGAACTGTACGTATAAGCCTCCAGGAACTTTGAAAAGGAAGCATTTACATTAAAATCTGCTCCTGCTGTTGCAGAGAATTCCATATAATATGTTTTAACCAACTGAAAGAGTAACCTTTGTACTAAGATCATTATATTGCCAGACTCTAGACTGCTTATCCCTCTAATTATTCCACAATTACCTACATGATAGCAACAACTTCAGTTAATAGAGGGGCATCTAGTATTACCCAAACCATAGGCAACACATGTGCAATAGGGGAAACCTTGAACTCCTCTGTCACATCTGCTTTTTATATCAGCTGGATAGCTCATATATCTATTCCTCCAAGATACGGGATCAATCCCAAACCTTATAGAGCGCTCTCTTGCCACAGGACCCTTACTGACCCACCACTGCTGGAGAAAAAAATTAATATAGACAAACAAAAAATATATTTTTATACATAGATCATTACTATTTCATCATTTAATTAAAGTTAAATCATAAATTACAAATTTAATTCTCAGATATTTTTGTCAAAAATCCAGCATAAGAACCTGCCTTTGAGCTATCATATGCATTAAGGAGATCAAAATTATTTGATTGTGTTTGTCCACCTATAAACACATCTCCATTAGTTGCAACGGCAAGTGCTCTTGCTTGGTCATCACTGCTACCACCAATATAGCTGGAATATAGCACTTCTGAAAGATTAAGATCAAACTTAGCAATAAAACCGTCTGACCCACCACCCATAACACCAAATGTTGTAACATCCGTAGGATTCAAATTACCTGATCTTGTTGTTCCTGTAACGTATATACCGTCTCCAGATAGAAACAGGCCTTCAATCTCATCTCCGCCACTTCCACCAAAATAGGTTGAAGCTAATAATCTTCTTCCATCAGCCGAAATCTTCGCGATAAAGCCATCATTACTTCCTCCAGAACTTGGTTGAGCACTAGAAGAATTAGTTTGTAAGTTATTTCCAAATGTTCTACCTGAGATAATAAAATTACCTGCTGAATCAACTGCTAATTGATGAGTTTCCATGTCCTCATTTAAAGAACTACCAAAAAACGTAGCGGCTTTAACAGTCCTACCATTTGTTGCGCCATCTAATTTAATTACATAGGCATCAGTTCCACCTCTCACAGTAGGTTGGTAAGCACCGTTAGTTACTGGAAGGCCCCTACCTCCTGCAAACAGCCCTATATTTATATCTCCGCTACTATCCACAATAATAGATGGGTTCGATCCATTAGGGGCACTTCCATCACCATCAATATAAGTACCATATAGTAACGAAGCTCCATTACCAGATAGCTGTGAATAGACTACATCAGCGGTGCCATTAAAGGTTGCGCCTGTGGTTACAGCTTGACCGGCTCTAAGCCTTACATTAGCTTGCGCAATATGAATTACACCACTTGAATCAACATCTATATCACGGATAAATCCACCATCTCCACCACCAAAATAAGTTGCCCAATCTAGTCTTCCTGAGCTTCCGGAAAGCCTAGCAACAAAACCATCTTGATGTCCATATCCTGGATTCCTTGTTGCAGTAGTATCTCCTCCAAAATTTCTCTGATACACACCAGCTGTAGTACCGAACCCATCACCAGCACGACCAGCAACAAAAACATTACCACTACCATCAACCTCTATAGCATAGGCACGATCATAGTTTCTACTGCCTAAGCGGGTAGACCATAACAAAACTCCATTTGGATCATATTTGCTAACAAACACATCTGTATCGGGATAAGTTCCTCTACTAGAGCCACCACTATTTAATTTGTAATCATTTGCAGCTGGGATAATAGGGAATCCAGATGTAGCGGATGTACCACCAGTAACATATGAGTTCCCTTGCCCATCAACCGCAATATCTCTAACTTGCTCCCATTGGGTTGAGTTCCCATCTACAAAAGTAGAGAAGTCAAGGTTATATTCTGTGACCTCTGGTAACTCTGGCGTGCTTGGCAAAGTTGCTATATTATTACAGGCCGAAGAAGGTACATTAGGAGGCGTAGTACTACAAAATGCAGTTTTACAACCGAGTAACATCATAATCATCACAAAAAATACTATTGTTTTGCTTCGTTTTGCGTGCATATTAGAACGTCTTTCGTAAATAAATTAAATAAATTAAATTATCTTATAATTATAAACTATTTTTTTAGTTTTGCCAAATTCAATTTAAAGTTACTGTATCAAAATTCAAATTTCTTCCTATGTTTAGCCTCCTCTTGACTGGCATAGTCGCCACCAGTTTGTAAAATCTTTATAACATCTTTTAATCTTTCTTCTTGGGCATTATCTTTATACTCATCATAAGCAAAGATTAATGAACCACCAAGTAAAGCCCAGCATAGAGTAGCAGATATATTTTTCACTCTATTATTAGCCTGCGCTAAAATACCACATTTTTCTTTAGCTTCATCTTTTTGCATATCTGCACTATCTCTTTCCTTAAATAATCTATCAATCAGCTTATTGCTGTCACTAATTGCACGACTATACTCTTTCTCATATTCAGCCCTAAGTTCTATTTTTAAGTTCTTAGATATCTCGAAAGTTGAATTCCTAATTGCAGTTTCTAACTCATCTACTAATTCTTTATAATGTCCACTATCTTTACTAGAAACCTTAGAGGCATTTTCACAAGCTCGTTCAAATGCTTCTTCTTTTGTAAGCCTCATTACTCCTGAATAATAACTAGCAAGGTTATCTACACTACCAATATTTTCGACTATCTTTACAAGTTTTTTACTATGCTCTTCTAATGAAGATAATTGACCTTGTAACTCTTCTGCTCTTTTGGATGAAACAGCATTTTCACATTCTGCTGCCATGGATTTATCTAATTCTATTCTAGATTCTTCAAGCTGTTTAAATAATTGTTTTAATAATGTGCCATCTTTATCATCAATTCTATATTTTGATGCTTCTAAATATTTTGAGAATCCTATAACAGCCTCTTCTATTTCTGTAATTTGGGAAGAAAATCTACTGCTATGCTCATTAATAACACTATTCTGAGCTTTTAATAATGCTTTATTTTCTTTGCTTTGCTCATATCTTTCAGTATTTGTGTCATAACCGATTACTTTTAAAACTTTATCAATTACTCTTTCTTTTAATTTCTTACCTTTATTAGAATCGCTACCTAAAAACTTGCTATATTCTGTATTTAAAGCATCACTATATAAACTATCTGTAATTATCTGACTATTATTAGCAACCAAACTGGTCTTCTTTAAAAAATCTTCTATTAACTGCCTATGGCTATTCAAATTTTCAAAAAATTCTAATGAATCATCCATGTCAAGATTAGAGTATTGTTGGATTTTAACTATAGTTCTTAAACGTTCAACTTCTTCAACTAGCAACCCTTCTGCTTCTTTTAGATCTTCATTCGCCTGTAATAACTGTTCAACCTGTTCTTCATCAATACCGCTATCAGAAGAGCTTGATATTTGTTCAAGCAAATAACTATAAGTAATAAAATTTTCTTTTCCTGTTAACTCTTCATAAGTCTTATTAATATCTTTTATTGTTCCATTAAGGCTTTTAAAAGCATTTATTCTTTCTTCAGGATTATCTGTATCTAGCATCCTAAATACTTTATCAAATTTACCTAAACGGTTTTCTAGGAATTTGTTAAGCTCTGCTCTACGTTCTTCGCTAAGCTCTGGAATATTAGAGTTTTCTTCTTGATCAGACATATAAATATCTCCTTAATTAACCACTATTTTGAAAGAGATACATTATTATTACGAGCATCTGTTAATTTTAACTGCTTCGTAATTGCTAATGCAGCTTTACTACTACTTGCAAGCTTTTTAAGTGCTTTATCACCACCACTAGTATAAGTAGCAACAGCAGTACATAGATCTTGTAGCTTCATATCTGAGCCAAAGCTTTCAAAAGCACCGCCAGTAATTTTGGCAAACATTTCATATATTTTTGCACCATTCGCTGCATCATCACCAGTTTTAGTATCTTCGTGGAATGCAAAAACCTTAATTCCTGCTGCTCTTAACTGATGAGCTGCTTGTAATACAACTCTTTCATTCTCTTCACAACAATCTCCAATCATAATTATATTTTTAGGCTTATGCCCTTTTGGATCATTTAAGATTTTTTGAACAGATTCATATATTTGTGTATGCCCCATTTGGCAAGACACAGCTGACATTTTACCTATAATATCTTCCGGGTTATTACTCCAACCTAAATCAGAGACTTCCAAACCGCCAAAATACACAACCCGAGCAGATAAGGAATCGCCGGCATCATGGACTGTTGTAAACATGTCATTTTGAATTCTTGTAGCCTCATCCCAAGTCTTAGATCTACTAGCCGTTGCATCAATTATATATGCAAGATGGCCAATATCACCTTGTTCGTTTTGAGATTTTTTTAATATATCCATAGTTTTATTGTCAATGGCAGACCCCGCAATTGAGCTTTCTAATCTTCTGCCTAAATCTGTTTTATTCTTACTGGCCGGAAGACTAAGGCCTTTATTATTACTATTATTCTTCTTACCACCAGTCGTGACTAGGTCCTTTATTGACATTAATTATCTCCTTAAAAATACTATAAACTAAAAATAAAATATACATAATCACAAAATTATACAGTTAAAATAATTTCTTGTCAAGTTGAGTAGATTTAAAAACAGACGATCTTATTTACAAGTTATATTCCAACTAATTCAAATAGATATATGAATTTTATTAGTTTTTTATTTAAAAGGCTGGAAATATTATAGAAGATAACTATATTATAATGATAAGGTCTTGCTAGTCTGTTCATATTCTATAGAAGAAATCTCATGTATAAAAAATTGTCTTTATTAATTACCTTCATTATGGTTTTGAACCTATATCAAACTCCTGCATTTGCGAGAGGTAAAGGGCCATCCGGACCAACGCAAGTAATAATAGCGCCAGTTACATTAAAAGATTATTCTGATACTATTGAAGCGCTGGGCACGACAAAATCAAATGAAATGGTTGTCATTAAAACCGATACATCAGAGAAAATATTAGAAATTCATTTTGAAGATGGACAAGAAGTTAAACAAGGCGATTTATTAATCACACTAACTAAAGCCGAAGAGGATGCCGATTTAAGAGCAGCTGAGGCTAGTTTACTTGAAGCAGACTCAGCCTATCAACGAGCTAAAAAATTACAGAAAAACAATGCTTTATCGACCAAAGTATTACAAGAGAGATTAACAATATTACAACAAAGAAAAGCTAATATTGAAACCATCAAAGCTAGATTAGATAAACATATAATAACTGCTCCATTTGATGGAGTTTTGGGATTAAGAGAAGTTAGTATTGGAACATTACTACAACCAAATGACCCGATCACAACAATTGATGATATTACTAAGATCAAAGTTGATTTTGATGTGCCATCAACTTATCTATCTAGCTTAACAAAAGGCGCTAGTTTTGCTGGTAAAGTAGAAGCATTTCCAAACCAAGAATTCAAAGGAAAAATCCAAGCAATTAATACAAGGATTGATCCAGTAACTAGAACTGTTAAAACTCGTGGTATTATTAATAATCCAAATAAAATCTTAAAACCCGGTTTATTGATGAGCATTGATATTATTAAAAACCAAAGGCAAGCCATTGTAATTCCAGAAGAAAGCTTAATTAAACGTTCTGATAAAAACTTTGTATTTATAACGGATAAAAAAGAAGGCAAGCTATTTGCCAAAGAGATTGAAGTTACAATTGGTACAAGAAAACCCGGTGAGATTGAGATATTATCTGGATTAAATGCAGGTGATAATATTATTGTACATGGTATTGTTAAGATCAAAGATAATTCCGAGATTAAAATTAAAGCCATCGAAGATAAAGATATGAGCTTGCAAGAATTAATAAAACAGGAGCAAGATAATAAAAAAGATAAGGGTGATCAAGAATGATCCTATCTGATATATCAGTAACCAGACCAGTATTCGCATCAGTAATATCATTATTATTAATTGCATTCGGGCTAGTTTCATTTTCAAAATTACCATTACGAGAATATCCTGATATTGATCCACCAGTTGTGTCAATCGATACATCTTATCAAGGCGCATCGGCTAATATTGTTGAAACTAGAATAACTGAATTAATCGAAGATCGGATTTCTGGAGTTGAAGGAATAAGATTTATCTCATCCAGTTCCAAAGATGGGCGTTCAAGAATTAATATTGAATTTAATATTGATAGAGATATAGAAGCTGCAACTAATGATATCCGAGATCGAGTATCAGGTGTCATTGATAACTTGCCCGAAGAAGCTGAACCGCCCGATGTCCAAAAAGCGGATTCAAGTGATGATGTCATATTATGGCTGAACCTGACCAGTACCAGAATGGATACTTTAGAATTAACTGATTTTGGTAAAAGATATATGCAAGATAGATTTTCTGTTCTGCCCGGTGTTGCCAGAGTTCGAATTGGTGGTGGTTTAGAATATTCAATGCGGATATGGCTTGATCGTAAAAAAATGGCGGCTAAGAATATTACCGTTGCTGATGTTGAGAATGCTCTCCGTTCTGAAAATGTTGAACTGCCCGCAGGTAGCCTAGAATCCATTGAAACACAATTCACGGCAAGGATAGAGCGTGCTTATCAAAGCCCAGAAGACTTTAAAAGACTGGTTATTGCCCGATCTGATGATTACTTAATTAGGCTTGGGGATATTGCAAGGGTTGAAAAAGAGGCGATTGAGAAAAGAACCTTCTTCCGTGGTAATACTGTACCCATGGTTGGAATTGGCATTATCAAACAATCAAAAGCAAACACCATCGCAGTTGCCAATGCGGCCATTGAACTTGCCGATAAAATTCGCCCGAATTTACCATCGGGAATGGAAATCATAAATTCATATAATTCAGCTGTATTCATCGAAAATGCGGTAAAGGAAGTTTATAAAACATTATTCATCGCAATGTTATTAGTCGTATTTGTAATTTATATATTCTTGGGTAATGTTCGGGCAATGTTAATCCCTGCGGTAACTGTTCCAATATCTCTAACTGCAACATTTATAATGTTATATATGTTTGATTTTTCGATAAATCTTTTAACTTTATTGGCTCTAGTTTTGGCAATTGGTTTAATTGTTGATGATGCGATTGTGGTCTTGGAGAATATCTCTCGTCGTATTGAAAATGGAGAACCGCCTTTAACTGCGGCTTTTAAAGGAACAAGACAAGTAAGCTTTGCCGTAATTGCAACCACCCTTGTTTTAATATCTGTATTTATCCCAATTACTTTCTTGGATGGTGATTTAGGTAGATTATTTACTGAATTCTCCATTACAATTTCAGCTGCGGTTGTTTTCTCAAGCTTTGTTGCTTTAACCCTTTGCCCAATGATGGCATCAAAACTATTGAAGAAAAGCGAGAAAAAAGGCTTAAATAATAAAATCAATAATCTATTTGAAAAGTTTAAGTTATTCTATGAATTCTTGCTTATCAAAGCCTTAAGAATGAAGATTATAGTCATTGCCTTATTTGCCCTGATTGCATCATCCACAATCTTATTTGTAAATATCCTGCCATCTGAATATGCTCCAAAAGAAGATCGGGGTGCATTTTTCTTATTCGTAACTGGACCAGAAGGCGCATCATTTGAATATATCAAAGAATATATGGAAGAGATTGAACAAAGATTAATGCCATATGTGGAAAGCGGAGAGATCACCAGATCACTAGTCCGTGCCCCAAGAGGGTTTGGTAACATCGCTAGCTTTAATAATGGTATAGTGATCATCGTATTAAATGATTGGGCAAAAAGGCGACCAGCCAAACAAATAATGGGGGAGATTGCAGGTAAATTAAGTGATCTTCCTGGAGTGCGAGCATTCCCAGTAATGCGACAAGGTTTTGGGGGAGGTACATCTAAACCCATCCAATTTGTTCTCGGTGGTGGTACATATAAACAACTTGCTGAATGGAGAGATATTTTAATTGCAGAAGTAAATAAAGATAATCCTGGATTTACTGGAATTGATAGTGATTATAAAGAAACAAAACCTCAGCTTCAAATTGTAATCAATAAAGAAAGAGCTGCTGATTTAGGCGTTGATATCCAGACAATAGGTAGAACTTTAGAGACCATGATGGGATCAAGAAGGGTTACAACCTATATCGAAGATGGTGAAGAATATGATGTAATTATCGAAGGTGAACGGTCAAAGCAGAACACTCCGACTAATATGGAGAATATCTATGTTAGATCAAATACTACTAAAGAATTAATTCCACTTGGTAATTTAATTACCATTAAAGAATATGCAGATTCTGGCTCATTAAACCGATATAATAGAACTAGATCAATTACTATTGAAGCTGGGTTAAAAGAAGGTTATGCCATTGGCGAAGCCTTAGAATATTTAAAAAACCTAACCAAAGAACATCTACCCGATAGCGTAATAATTGATTACAAAGGTGAATCTTTGGATTATCAATCTAGTGGTTCTTCTTTGATATTTGTCTTTATTCTGGGTTTGATGGTTGTGTTCTTGGTTTTGGCGGCTCAGTTCGAAAGCTATATCCACCCTATCGTTATAATATTAACTGTACCTCTTGCAATATCTGGGGCTTTGGCTGGTTTATATTTTACTGATAATTCTTTAAATGTTTATACCCAGATCGGTTTAATCATGTTAATCGGGCTATCCGCTAAAAACGGTATATTAATTGTTGAATTTATTAATCAGTTACGTGATGAAGGCATGGAATTTTCAAAAGCATTAATTGAAGCATCGAAGATAAGATTAAGACCAATTATAATGACTGGTATTACAACAATTGCAGGATCCATACCGCTGATATTATCAACGGGAGCAGGTTCAGAGACTAGGGTTGCAATTGGTTATGTTATATTATTTGGGGTTATGGCTTCCAGCATATTTACCCTGTTTATTGTACCAGTAGTCTATGATTTAATTGCAAAAAATACAGGTTCACCAAATGACGTGAAACGGGCATTAGAACTAGAAAATAGTCTAATTAAAAAAAGCAAAAGAAAGAAACCAGCATGAAGAAAACTGCAATTATAATATCTGCATTAATTTTATCTGGTTGTGCGGTTGGTCCTGATTATAAATCGCCTAGCACTTCATTTGAAAATAAATGGTTTTCTTCCAAATCTAAACAAGTCTCCAATGCAGAAATTGATGTTACTTGGTGGAAGATATTTAATGATGATTTATTAAATAAGTATATTGAACAATCTAAGCTAAATAACAAAGATGTTAAAACCGCCCTTATCAATATAAACAAATCCAGAAGCCTAAGCCAGATTTCGTTAAGCTCAACCTTACCAGAGATTAATGCCGATGCAGGCTTCGATCGATCAAAATTTAGCAATAGTAATAGCAGTAATAACTCAGGAAATATCCGAAATCTATATGATGTAAATTTTGATGCCTCATGGGAATTAGATATATTTGGTGGAAATAGGCGCCATTTAGAGGCAGCCGATGCTAGAATTGGACAAGCGATTGCCTCATACGATAACGTCATGTTATCCACCCTATCCGATGTTGCCCGAAATTATTATGAAGCTCGTGGCTATCAAAAACGAATAAAAATATTACAGAAAAATGTTAATCTTCTAAAACAAACCCATAGCCTATTAAAGAAAAGAGCCAAATTAGGTGAGGCTAGTGAATTTGATTTAGTTCGAGCATTCGGAGAATATCAAGCTACTCAAGCCAGAATACCAAATATCAGAGCCGAGCTAGATGCATCAATATTCAAGCTATCAATATTATTGGGATTACCACCAGAGGCATTATTAGTAGAGATGAATGACTCCAAACCACTCCCAATAATTACCAATATAATTCCAATCGGAATGCGTGCAGATATCCTAAGAAGAAGACCAGATATTAAAATTGCTGAACGAAAATTAGCCGCATCAAGCGCCGATATTGGAGTTGAGATTGCTGAGTTATTTCCAAAATTCTTTATAACTGGGGATCTTGGATCGCAAGCTAAAAACTTTGCGGATCTATTTACAAGCTCGGCTGGAGTTTGGTCATTGGGCAGTAACCTTACTTGGTCGATATTCAATAGTTTTAATACAAAAGCCAATATTAATATTGCCAAATCTGATAATAAAATTGCTCTGTTAGAATATGAGAAATCTATATTAGAAGCATTACGAGATGTTGAGACATCCTTAACCATGTATGGTAGAGAATATGAGACTAGAGATAGATTGAAAAAAAGCCTAAAAAGTCGTAAAAAAGCCGTTAACATTGCCAAGCAACTATTAGAAGCTGGTGAGACAGATTACCTAACTGTATTAGATTCCCAGAGGGAATTTATCAATGGTGAAGAAAGCCTAGTTATCTCAGAGACCAATACCGTTATAAAATTAATTGCTTTATATGCTGCTCTTGGAGGTGGATGGTAATTTTTGTTATCTGCTTTATACAGAAGCCGTAATTTATCAAGCATATCTAAACAATTGATTATTAAGTATAAAAAACAAAGTATTTTACCTTTAAAAAAATATAGCATATCATAATCAGATGATAAATTTTATTGCAAAATATATGATAGAAAGCTCTATCCGACGAAGCCCCTTAGTTTAAAAACTGGGCTTTAAATAATATTTTTTCTTTTAATGCTTAGTTATCAAAAAAAATTACTGACAACTTCTATTGCATAAAGAAAATAAAATGAAAAATTCAAGCATAATAATAAAAACTGGTACATTAAGAACTTCTGATTCAGAATTTCTTATCCAAGAAATTGATGCCTCTTTTATCGATCAAATATTACAATTACAGCAAGATATCTATGATAGCCTGCCAGAAGAAAATAAATCATTTATATTAGTAAAGCCAAAGTCTTTTTTCGAAAATCATTTTAAAAGTGATCAGAATAAGATGATTGGCATCTTTGTTGATAATAAGCTAATTGCTCAATCCATAATATTACAACCAACCATAGATAACCCAAGCACTGGCATGGTTGATATGGAGAATATTGATGATGTAGAAAGCCTATCTATTATCGAAGGCGTATTAGTTAATCCAGAATTTAGAGGTAACTCTTTGATGGAAGAAATGGTTACAATCTGGTTAGATATTGCAGAGAAAATGGGCAGAAAACATGCAATTGCAGAAGTTGTAACCGATAATCCATTTAGCTGGAATGTATTCTTAAAAAAGAACTTAAACATCCATTCAATCGGCATTGACCCAGATGATCAAACAAAGCTTTATAATATGCATGAAACAATTGATAATATTAGAGAAAAAGAATTAAAAGGCCCATTTAATTACCATGGCGCCAAACCAAAAAAATCTTGCCATGTCGAAGATTTTAAACAGCAAAGCCAATTAATGACTCAAGGTTACAAAGGTATCTCATATAGCAAACCAGACAGCCAAATGTTAATGGCAAGATTCAAGTATTAAAATATATTTGCTTATCTAAGATAATTCTTGCAAAATACCCTCATGTTAAAATATATATTTATAATTTTTACCCTAATGATGACTGGGTGTAGCGAAGCTGAAATAAAAGAGAGCTTTTCTTCCCAGCATCATAATTTCAAGACTAATATCATTACAACTGGCTTAGAACACCCATGGTCATTGGCTTTCTTACCAGCTGGAGAGTATTTGGTAACTGAACGCCGTGGTAAATTATGGCGGATAGATGAAGATGGTCAAAAATTTGAAATTGCTCGAGTTCCAGAAGTTCAGCATGAGGGACAAGGTGGATTATTAGATGTAATATTAGATCCAAATTTTGAAGATAATAAAATCATCTATTTTTCTTATTCAGCAACCGCAAAAGATAACGAAGATATTGCAAGCACAGAAGTTGCAAAAGCAAAACTGAATTTAAAACAAAATAAATTAGACAATATTGAAGTAATATTCACCTCCCTACCGAAACTAGAAGGCGGTAATCATTGGGGAAGCAGGATTTTATTTGCACCGGATGGTTATTTATATATAACAATTGGCGAGAGATTTAATCACGCTAAACAAGCCCAAAATCCAAAAAACCATTTGGGCTCAGTAATTAGAATTAAACCAGATGGGAGCCCAGCTCCAGATAATCCATTTATAAATGATCAGGTTAACAAATCTGAGATATTTAGCTTTGGGCATAGAAACCCACAAGGGATTGCTTGGAATTATATTACAGAGCAAGTCTGGCTGCATGAGCATGGACCAAAAGGTGGAGATGAAATTAATATCTTAAAATCTGGTGCAAATTACGGCTGGCCTTTGGTCACATTCGGAATTAACTATTGGGGAACCAAGATATCTGATAAAACAACTGATCCAGATATGGAAGATTCAATATTACAATGGACTCCATCTATTGCCCCAAGTGGTATGGCTTTTTATCAAGGTAATAAATTTCCAAAATGGCAAGGTGATTTATTCGTAGGTGCTCTTGCAGGCAAGCATCTTAGACGTTTAAAATTCGATGGAAGTAAAATTATTGAGCAAGAGAAATTATTATCAACAAATGAAGAGAGAATAAGAGATGTTAGGATAGGTCAAGATGGATTTATATATGTCTTAAGCGATGAAGATAATGGTAGATTATTCAGATTAGAGCCAATAAGACCTTAATTTTCCAACCATTTAGCCAGCATATTTTCAATATCTTTCATTTTAAAAGGCTTGTTCAAATAATCATCCATACCAATATTTAAACATTTCTCTTTATCACCTATCATGGCATCAGCGGTTAGTGCAACAATAGTTGTTCTTGTTTTAGATTTGTTTTTATTCTCATGCTTTCTGATTAATTTTGTTGATTCAAAGCCATCCATTACTGGCATTTGACAATCCATAAATATCAAATCATAGTGCTTCTCTTTAACCATATCCAACGCTTGCTTACCATTTAAAGCTGCATCTACATCACATTTAAAATTACTTAAGATTTTCTTGATCAATATTAAGTTTACCGTAATATCCTCAACTACTAATATCTTTGCATTATCAAATATTTTAAAAACCTCTTGCCCATTACTTTGAACTTCTCTTCTGGTCAAGTTTGTCAGGATATGCCTTGTAACCAAAGACTTTCTATCATTTTTCAGCTTAACATCAGAAAACATAATTTCTAATATACCTTTTAATTGCTTTGGAAAAATTGGCTTTCTAACTAAACCATCTACACCATTTCCCTTTAATTCTTTATCCGTTGCAATATTACCCGATGTTGATAATAAAACTTTTGGTTTTTCTTTGAAATCAGCATCATTTTTAAATCTATCTAATATCTTAATTGCATCTATCTTAAGCTCTAAATTATTAGAAATAATAACTAAATCATATGGCTTGTTATTTTTATATTGCTTTTTAATATCATTATATGCTTTTAGATAAGTTCCAAATATTTTTACTTTCATATTGTAGCTAGATAGATATTTGTTGAAGATTTGCTGATGTATTTCTTGTCCTTCTATAACCGCAACCTTCAAGCCACCTAAATCATGATTATTTAATTGATGCATAGAATCTTTTTTATCACTAATCCCAAGTTCCAGAACAAAAGTAAATTTAGAACCACTATCAGTATCACTATCTACCGTAATATCTCCCCCCATAAGATTTGCCAATTGTTTAGATATTGCTAAACCAAGCCCAGTACCGCCATATTTTCTTGTTGTTGATTCCTCGGCTTGAGAGAACTTGTTAAATATATAAGCCTGTTTATCTCTCGGTATTCCAATACCTGTATCCATTATTTCAAAAGATATATTAAACTTATTATCTTTTATTTTATCCCCAGATACTCTTAATAGGACATAGCCTTCCGTAGTAAATTTTACGGCATTACTTAATAAATTTAACAATACTTGCCTTATATGAGCCAAATCACCGATTAAATATTCTGGAATGTCATCATCTAAATCTAGTAATAATTCGATATTTTTTTCATGAGCTTGAACTGTTAAAATTTCCATTATCTCATTTATATTTTTAATAAATGGAAATTCAGCTTGTTCAATCTCTACCCTACCAGCTTCAATCTTTGAGAAATCTAAAATACTATTAATAATCTCTAATAGATTTTCTCCTGAATTCTTTATTGTGTTGGTCCAAAAGAATTGCTCCGAGCTTAACTTACTATTCATTAATAGCTCTGTCATACCAAGTACACCACTCATTGGAGTTCTAATCTCATGGCTCATATTGGCCAAGAAATCACTCTTCTGTGCGTTTGCAGCTTCTGCTTCTATTTTTGATTTTTCTAATTCTTTGGTGTATTTAGTAAGTTTATTATTTAACTTTTGTTCTCTTTTAAGATTTATCTGCTCTATTCTTCTTTGTCTTAATAAAATTAAGAAATAAAGCGCAATCACCAATGTAATTCCAAGAACTGATAATAGAACCATATATTCTTTACTATGAGAAGGCTTATAAAAACCTTTATTATAGCCATATCTTAATTCCCAGATTCTATTATTAAAATAGAATTTATCTGAATATAATGGAGTTTCAAAATTAGAGTTTTTAAATATTATAATTTCATTCTCTTTATTAGTAATATCGTATATTTTGAGCTTAACACCCTCAAATTCAGATTTTTTTAATTCTTTATTTAAAAAATCCTTACTATTGAAATGTATAGATAAAATTCCGTCTAAAGATTCAATTCTATTATCTCGATCTATTTTTACTTTATTCTTGTAGATTGGAGAGAAAATGAAAATATTATCTTTATATAAATTGCTGCCCAATAAATTATTTAATGGGTCAGATACTACATTAGTGTTATTTTTCACTGCCTCCATAGCCTTATTATACATTTTTTTATTCGAAGCAATATTCAGACCAAGCATTGAATATCCTTCTATAAAAGAAAATGAGTATAATACAGGAATCAATGCCTCTATCTCTTTCCCATCTTTCATATTAATTATTGAATATTCTGGAACTTCTTTTCTAACATTATCAATGAAATCTACCTTATCTTTACTATCTAATAATTTTAGATATTCTACAGAGAGTATATTATCATGGTCTTTTAAAATATTTGATGCAAAGGTTTTAAACTCTTCTCTATCGACAAAACCTGAAGAACTATAAAATGCTTTAATAGAACGAAGAACACTTAACTCATAAGAGAAGTTCGATTTTATATTACTCGAGAATTTCTTAGCATCAATTTCAAATTTATTATGTGCCTGCTTAACTTCTGAATTAGAAACTGAATAATAAGATACATATGAAGAGAATAACCCAAACAAAGCTATTAGAAGAATTGGGAAATAGAATCTTACCTTATGCTCAATATTATTATTCTCTTTATAATCATTTAATGTAATATATATATTGGAGATTAGGATAAAGAAGCTAACAATTATAATAAAAAATGCTAATTCTGTATGATCTTGGTCGATATCATATCTACAATCCGCCCAAGGAATGAAAACAGCAGCTTCAATTCCAGTATAATGCATTCCACATATTGCAAGCCCCATTATCAATGCCGCAATTATTTTAAGGGTTAATTTATGTTTGATTTCATTTCTTGTAATATGGAACATTATAATTAATGCGGCAGCAGAAGCCGTGATCGCGATTATGATAGATAGTATAAATAAATCTAACCTATAGAATAAATTTGAATCCATTAGCATGGCTTCCATACCCATGTAATGCATAAGACATATACCCAAACCTAATAAAACAGCTGAATAGCAAATTTTTACTATGCTCAATTTATTCGAAGAAACTATTTTTAAAGCAAAATAAGCAACAGTAATTGCAACTAACATAGATAAAAATGTTATATAATAGTTATATTCGACAAGCATTTTCATTTTATATGAAAGCATTCCAACAAAATGCATAGACCATATCCCTGCCCCCATAGAGCAAGCACCGCTTATATGAATGAATTTTTTATTAAGTTTTTTATCATCCTTTATCAAATGACTTGAAAATCCAAGAGCAGTATACGATGCTAAAACCGCAATTATATAAGAAAATAACACCAGTGTTATATTATATACACCGGTCTCAGCATTAGCTGGTAACTGGCCTGTTATAAAGAATAATGTACTATCCATCATTTACCCAAAAAAATTATTATTAATATTAAAACGAATACAATTGCTGTTATATATTAAATTATATATAGTTTAATAATTATTAAGATTGTAAATAGAATTAAGGTAGAAAAATCAATGGATCCAATAAACTTAGATAACTTAAGAGAAATGCTTAATAATGACAAAGAAGCAGAAGAAGCAATACTTAATGATTTTTTTAAACTATCTGAAGAATGTATTGATAAAATGGCAAGCAATCTAACTGAAGATTATAATGAAGAGTTTTTTCAAAGCTCGCATGCCCTAAAAGGTATGGCATTAAATCTTGGGGCTGATAAATTAGGAAATATCTGCACCGACACTCAAAGCATGTGTATTGCTCCTATCAGCGAAAAAGAAGCATATTTAGACCAAATGAGATCTGAACTTGTCGTTGTAAGAGAATTTTTAAATAAATAGTCTCATGAAGCAAGCTATATCCGAAAAATTTCTAACTGATTTTTATACTAAGACCATTACCAAAGGGTCTCTAGAAGTTATCTTTGCATCTGGATCGAGCAAAATATTTGGTAATAATACTGGAGTAAAACTAAAATATAGATTTACAAGTAGAAAAGCTCAAATACAATTATTAATAGACCCGTTAATGAAAGCAGCTGAATTATACGTTAATGGTGATGTAATACTAGAAAATGGCGATTTAAAAGACCTATTAATCTTATACCAAACAAATGCTATCCGTAGAAAATCGCCATTATGGATGAAGATTTATATTGCCCTGCGCTACGGCCCAAGAGTAATTAGAGCAATACTGCCTTGGGATAACGCTTCTAAAAATGCAGCCCATCATTATGACCTAAGTACCAAAATGTATAAAATGTTCTTGGATGAAGATTTGCAATATACTTGCGCCTATTACGAGCATGAGAAACAATCTCTATATGATGCTCAAAGAGCAAAAAAACGACATGTAATGGCAAAGTTGATGATAAAACCTAAACATGAGGTCTTAGAACTTGGTTGTGGTTGGGGTGGATTAGCCTTACAGATTGCTGAAATATCAGGAGCAAATGTAACTGCAGTTAATTTAAGTACTGAACAAATAAAAATAGCCCAAGAGAGAGCTATAAAAAGAGGCTTGGAAGATAAAACAGATTTCTTAATCCAAGATTGTCGAGATAGCAAAGGTCAATATGATAGAATTGTCTCAATTGGGATGTTAGAGCATATCGGCAAAGGGAAATATAATCAGCTATTTAATATTGGTAAGGAATGTTTAAAAAAAGATGGCGTTATGGTCGTCCATGCCATATGTCGAAATAAACCCGCAATATTCCAAAGCCCATGGAGTGATAAATACATATTCCCAGGTGCCTATGTTCCAGCGTTATCCGAAGTATTACCCGCTATTGAGAAGGCTGGATTATTAGTAAAAGATATTGAAATATTAGCAAAGCATTATGGTCATACCTGTCGTGACTGGAGAGCAAATTTTAATGCCAGAAAAGATGATGTAATTGAATTATTAGATGAGAAGTTTTATAGGATGTGGGACCTATATCTAGCAGGTTCAGAAATATCATTTACCCATGCGAAATACGCAGTTTTCCAAATACAAATAGTAAAAAGGCATGACGCGTTACCAATTACACGTGACTACCTAGATACAGAGAAAGAAAGACTAAAAAGTTTAGAAAAAAAACTATTTAATCAAGATATATAACTATCAATAATATTATTTATAATTAGAATGGTAATGAAATATATTATTAATAATTACCCTATATTATAACCTGTAATATATTCTAAATTCTATCGGAGAAGTAATGAAATTACCAGATAATCATAGTGAAGAAGAAGAAAGCTTTTTCTATGCGGTTAAGGGAGCCAATGTCGGTCTTTGGGATTGGAAGCTTGATGCTGATACATTATATTGGTCTAATAGCTTTAAAGATATCATGGGTTTAAAATATGACGAAATTAAACCATCTTTGATTGAATTTGCAGATAGACTTCACCCAGATGATAATTCAGCTGTAACGGAAGCATTAGATAGATGTTTAAATCAAGGTAAAATATATGATATTGAATATAGATTAAAACATGCAAAAGGCCATTATATTTGGATCCATGCCAAAGGGACTTTATTTAAGGATGAACACGGAAAAAAAACCAGAATATCTGGAACCGTTGAAGATATCTCTGATAAGAAAAAAAGCCAAGATGAGCTTAAAGAATCACAAGAATTAATAAACTTAATAAATGATAATATGCCTGATGCATTATTTGTAAAAGATGAAGATCTAAGAATTGTACGAGCCAACAAATTATTTATAAACATGTATCCCAAAGATAAGCAGAATAAAGTGATTGGTTATACAACTTTGGAAGATTACAAAGAAGAAGATGTAATAGAATTTACTAAGCTAGATAGAATCGCTTTTGAATATGGCTCATCTGAGGCTCAGGAGAAGATTACTTTTCCAAATGGCGATGTTAAAACCTTATTTACCAAAAAAGTTCGTTTCGAAGATTCAAAAGGTGAAAAATTTATATTAGGGTTATGTAGAGATATCACCAATATAAAAGATATTGAAAAAGAAAGAGAAGAATTAATCTCTAAACTAACTAATTCAAATGCCGAATTGGCCAATTTTGCTTTTATATGCTCACATGATTTACAAGAACCTTTGAGAATGATTAGAAGTTTTTCTGGCAAGATCAAAGAGAAATTCGGTGATGTTATTGAGGCTGACCCAAATGGTAAAATCTATTTAAAATTTATAACAGATAGTGCTGAGAACGCTCAGAATTTAATAACTGATATCCTATCATATTCTGATATAAATAATGACTTAAAGCCAAAAGAAGATATCAATTTAGATAGCTTATTGATGACAATAAAAACAAATTTTGAAGAGCAAGATGATACAATATCAGTCGATTATGCTGAAATGCCAGTTATTAAAGCTCATAAAACTCAAATATTTCAAATATTAAATAACATAATAGGCAATGGCGTTAAGTATCGAAGATCCGACCAACCATCCGAAATTAAAATAGAAGTAAAGAATCTTTATAAACATTGGCAATTTAAAATATCTGATAATGGTATTGGCATTGATAAAAAACATATTGACAAAATATTCAAGATATTTAAAAGATTGCACCACAAAGATCAATATAAAGGAACGGGTATTGGTTTATCAATTTGTAAAAAAGCCGTTGAAAACCATAATGGTAAAATATGGGTTGAATCAAAATTGGGCCAAGGGTCTGATTTTTATTTTACCATTGAAAAATAAAGGCAGATAGAATGAGTAAAATTAAACTGGCAGAAATACTATTGATAGAAGATAATGAAGGCGATATAATATTAACAACAGAAGCATTCGAAGAAGCAAAGTTTAGAAATATCCTAAATGTCGTAAAAGATGGCGATACAGCCATCGATTATTTAATGAAGAGAAACGGTTACGAAAATTCAATAACCCCTGATATTATATTATTGGATCTAAATCTACCCGGCACAGATGGTAAAGAAGTATTAGAAACTATTAAAAATAGTGATGGATTAAAAAGAATACCAACGGTAATTTTAACTAGCTCAAGTGCCGATAAAGATATTATTGATACCTATAATTTATACGCAAATTGCTATATCACCAAACCAATAGATTCAGAGAAATTTTTAGATGTAATCAAGCAAATAAAGAACTTCTGGGTTGATATTGTCTGCCTACCAAATGATGCTTAATATTAAAAGATAGTCAGATATTATTGAACTGCCTTTTAATATTACTTTTAAACAAATGAAACGGTTCTAAAACTGCTATGCTAAACGATATAAGAGAAATGTTTGCTGAATATGTTGGTTTAATTACTATCTGTTTTTTACTTATTTTCTTCTCAATTTTTGGGCAATCGGTCTTCTTTGGTATTTACCTGCCGATGATACAGGCTGAGCTTAACATGTCTAAAACTGATATTGGCCTTCTATATGCTATTGCAACAATTGCGAGTTCTATTGCAATTATATTTACAGGTAAAGGCTTGGATAAATACCCACTCCGTAATTTTGTGTCTTTTGTATTAATTGGTGTTGCTATTGGTTGTTTTGTCATGGCCAAAGCAAATTCAGCAATAACATTATTAATTGCTTTCTTCTTATTACGGCAATTTGGGCAAGGGTTAATGGTATTAAGCGCTAGCTCATCGATTAATCGTTACCTCCATAAAAACCGCGGCAAGGCTGTCGCTATTACCAGTCTCGGTGGATCATTCCAATTAATGGCTTTTCCGTTATTAGCTTTAACAATTGATCAATATATTAATTGGCGGGATGCTTGGATTTATTATGGGTGTTTTTTATTATTTGTTTTAATGCCAGCATTCTGGTTATGTTTAAAAAACCATCAATTAAAAACCCATATAAAATGGCAAGATAGATTAGAAAAAGAAGATGCCGATACAGAGAAAACTAGCCAGAATAACTGGAATAGGAAGCAAGTCTTAAAAGATTACCGGTTCTATTTCATCATTGCCATTGCAACAATTGCCCCTTTTACTGGTACAGCTTTCTTCTTCTATCAAAGGGAGCTGGCCTCTAGCCTATCTCTAACTCCAATTGAATTTGCTGGTTCATTTTCAATATTTACCATCAGCTCAATTATCGTCTCGTTAATCTCAGGCGCAATTATTGATAAATATGGTGAAAAAATTGCATTATTAATCTATCCAATGACCTATACAATTGGCTTATATCTGCTAACCACGCCTAGCACCATATTTATAACCTATTCAGGAATGTTAGTTTTGGGTGCATCAACTGGAATAATGGCCACAATAGGCGGCCCAATTCTAGCAAAGCTATATGGTACCAAGAACCTAGCAGGCATCAAGTCTCTACTCTTCTCAAGCAATATCTTAGCCTCTGCCTTATCACCATTTATATTTGGCTTATTAATAGATCAGGGTTATAATATCCTAACCATATTCTCTTGGGTTATATATTATACTGGATTTGTTTGGGTGTTAGCATTCCCAATTTGTAGCAATGCTAAGCAATTAGAAGCAAAGATATAAATTATAATTAAATACAATTCTTAGACTTAATTGACTGCCAATTATCTGATTTTTGTCTTAATCTTTCTAAAATAATATTAAGAGTTATTTCTGAAAAAGGTAGAGATATATGCCCCTTATCCAGCACGATATTTTCAGATATATCATTAGATTTCTGGATTGCAACTTTCCAATTAACTATCAGATCAGAATTTGATATTATTGCACTTGATGGAGTTAATAAGCTTTCTTTCAATGGGTTAGAAACTTTGTTCAAATTTGTATTATAACTATCATATATCCGCTTTACCCTATGATCTGGATTACCGTTTTGATCTTCCATACCAAATGGAGAGGATAGAGTTATTACATTTCTTATTTTATCTTGATGTTTTCTAGCAACTTCTCTGGCATATATTCCACCTAAACTATAGCCAACCAATGATATTTTTTTATTACCGTTATTACTGTAAATATCTATTATTTTAGCTTCCAGTAATTTGGCTTTATTTTCTGTATCACCTGTATTAAAACCTGCATCCCAACCACTTGCCTTATATCCTGCATCTATGATTGCATCAGTTAGGTAAGACATATATTTATCATTTGTGGCAAAACCAGGTATAATAATAACATCATGATCATCACCAATTACTTGGCTCTCTTGTTTGAATAATTCCAAATTATCTGCAATACATTCTAAATCTGGAGTATCTTCATGAGCAGCTATTTTTATAAGTTCTTTATCAGCTCTATCATTCAAATATATATTTCCACCAATACCAGATAATGCAATTGCAGCTAAGAAAGGCACTGCAAGGCTACGCCCCTTATTCGACTTTTTTTCTTTTTTATCAACCATTTAAACACCTACCCTGAAAAATTAATTTAATAGCATTTTTAGGTCTCGTGGTTACTCTGCTTACAGGTTCTGGCGTTTGGCCTTCTGGATTAATTAGCTGATATTTTTTTACAATATTAGCCAAGATAAGAACTCCTTCTTGATAAGCAAACCCCATTCCGACGCATAATCTTTGACCTTTACCAAAGGGCATATAAGAATCTTTAACCGATTGCTTTTGTGTTTCATCATCAAATCTATGTGGGCAAAAAGCATGGGGATTATCCCAATGATCCGAGCTTCTTTGAATCAACCAAGGTGATACTATCAAAGGAGTTCCTTTATTTAAAATTTTACTTCTTATTTTGGTGCCATCTTCTGATACTTCTCTTGGATAAAAACTTACAGGTGGGTAAAGCCTTAATGATTCCATAAATACATTTTTAACCATGCTTAGCTTCTTAACTGTCTCAAAAGTAATCTCACCATTAACTTCATGTTCTAAGATCTCTTTTAAAATTAAATCCTGTAAATCCGGACATTTTGCAATTAAATATAATGTCCAAGTAAGGGATGTTGCCGATGTTTCATGCCCTGCTAAAAATATAATTGACATTTGATCCATTAAGTCTTGGTAAGTAAATCCATCCCCCGTATCGGGATGTTTTGCTTTTAACAAACTGTCCAAAATATCTTTATATTCTTTTGGATTATCTCCATAAAACTCATCATATCTCTTTTGAATTATTGGACCAAAAACATCATGAATTTTCTTACAAGATTTCTTTATTTTTTTATCAAGGAAATAAGTAGGTAATTTAAACAACACATATACATTTTTTTTCTGAGCATAGGCTTGGAATTCATTAAAAGAATCAAGGACATTTTGGGCATCCTGTTTATTAAGCTCTGTCGATAAAATCGTTCTAAAAATAATATCTGCAGTTACGTGGGTCATTAATGAGTCAATTTCAACTTGGTCTTTTAAGTCATTCTCTGCGATTGAATTCATTAAAACATCTACTGCACCATTCATTGTATCAAAGACACGTTTTAAATTCGTATGAGTAAAAGATGGGTTAACCATTTTACGTTGGTTCTTCCAGATCTCTCCATTCGTGGTAAAAATACT
>CALDHH010000066.1 GCA_937941575.1 uncultured Alphaproteobacteria bacterium
ACTTATGGAATGGCAAGAAGAAAAGAAGGTAATTTAGAAGTCGCTGAAACAAAAGCAAAAGAAGCTAGTGATGAGAAAAAGATCGAAAAAAGAAAAAAACTACAGAAAACTGGCTTCGATACTTAATTTTAACAAATAAATTTTTAAATTATAAAAAAAGAAAAGGTAATTACAATGAAAAAGAAAACAAAAGATAAATTAGCAGCAATTATGTTTTATGGAGGAACTTTAACTATGATTGGTCCTTCTGCTTTATGGTTTAATAATTTATATGATGAAGATCAAACTATGCAAGATTATAAGTCATGTACAGTGGATATACAGCAAACAAATTGTTCAACTTCAAAGATTGTTGAGTTAGAAAAAGAACATAAGAAAATTCAAGATGAGCCTATTGATATGACCTTACTACATATTGCACTAGCTGGTGGAAGTCTTTCCGTATTTGGAGGACTATTTTCCTTAAGTAATTTTCATAGAGAAAATCAGGAAGCATATAACGATAAAAAATCTAATGAAGCAGCAGAGAAAATTAAAGAAAACAAACAAAAAAGAAAAAATCTAGTACAAAACGGATTTAAAACTTAATCTAATTAACTGATAGCTCTGCCAAGTCACATGTATTTGATAACAAACAAGCGATTGTCATTGGTCCTACCCCGCCTGGGACTGGGGTTATATGGGATGCGATTTCTTTTACTTCGTTGAAATCTACATCACCGACTAGGCTACCATCATCTAATCTATTTATTCCGACATCAATTATGATTGCGTCTTTTTTTACCCAATTAGATTTTATTAGCTCTGCTACTCCAACCGCGGCGATTATTATATCAGCTTTATTACATAGATTTGGTAAATCTTTAGTTCTGGAATGAGCCATAGTAACTGTTGCATTTTTTTGTAATAATAATTGAGCAATTGGTTTACCGACTAGATTTGATCTACCGATTACAATTGCATTTTTACCTGATAAATCAACGTCTAAACTCTCTAGCAATTTAATACAGCCAAATGGAGTACAAGGCTTAACCCCATCAATTCCGGCCATAATCTTACCCAAATTATTAATATGCAAGCCATCAGCATCTTTATTGGGATCGATTGTTCCAATGATTTTATCTTCGTCTAGATGTTTTGGTAATGGTAATTGCAGTAATATTCCATGCACATTATCGTCTTTGTTTAATTTATCAATTAAATCTAATACTTCATCTTCGGCTGTGTTTTCTTTTAAGCGAAATGGGTAGCTATTCATTCCCATTCTTAAGGTCATTTTTTCTTTATTCCGAACGTAAACTTGGCTAGCTGGGTTATCACCGACTAGGATAACTGCAAGCCCTGCTATAATCCCATGATTTTCTTTTAACTGCTCTACTCTTAATTTAGTATCTTGCCTTAGCTGTTTTGCAATTTCTTTGCCGTTGATGATATTCATTATAGCTATTTCCTCTACATCGATATTAAAAGCTTTTGTAAAATTGTTATCCCAAGAATCACAATAATTGGTGAAAAATCTAATCCACCCATTGGCGGTAGTAATTTTCTGGCTTTTGACATTACAGGCTCAGTTGCTCGGTTTAACAAATACATTGCTTTATAAACATATCTATTACCGGCATTGATCACTCCAAAGCTAGTAAGCCAGCCCAATACGATGGACGCAATTATAATATATAAATATATTTGCGAGATTAATAATAACAAAGTAACTAAAATATTCATTTTACACCATTTACAGCTTTAACTATTTTTTCTATTAATATAATATAGTTATTAAATTTTATAAAACAAACAGAAAGTACAAAAACATGAGCAATTCAGATAATATTATCCATATGGAACTAGAAAACGGATTAGTTGTGATTGAAATGTTGCCAGAAGTTGCACCAAATCACGTGATCAGAATAAAAGAATTAATTAGAAATAGCTTTTATGACGGCTTAATTTTTCACAGAGTAATTAACGATTTTATGGCTCAGACAGGTTGCCCAGAAGGTTCTGGATTTTCAGGTTCAGGTCAAAAATTAAAAGCAGAATTTAACGATACACCATATACTCGTGGTACAGTCGGCATGGCAAGATCAATGAATCCAGATAGTGGTGATAGCCAATTCTTCATTACATTCGGCGATTGTGCATTTTTAAATGGTGAATATACTGTTTGGGGTCAAGTAATTGAAGGTATGGAACATATCGACGAAGTTGAAAAAGGTGAACCACCAGCGAATCCAAGCAAGATTTCAAAGATGCGTATTTTATCTGATACCGAAGCATTAAACGTGGAAGCGGTATAGTTTTAGCAAAAACATGCAAAAAAAGGCTAAAAAATATTTTGATAATAAATACATAAACCCTCTTACAATTGTAATTATGGTTGGGATGGTTATATGCCTTATATATATCAATAATACACGCAAGAGCTTGGATAACATAGTTTACATGGATATAAACCATGGCAGAGTAACTATTAAGATGTATCCAAGTGTGGCACCGATTCATGTTATGAGAATCAAGCAACTTGTGCGAGCAAATTTTTATAAAGGAATTGCTTTTCATCGAGTAATTCCTGGATTTATGGCTCAAACTGGTGATCCAACTGCTACTGGATCTGGTGGTACTGGGCTTAAAATACCTGCCGAATTTTCGATGGTAAAATATACTCGCGGCACGGTTGGCATGGCAAGAACCAGTGATCCAAATAGTGGTGATAGCCAATTCTTTATTACTTATAATGACAAATCATCCTTCCTGAATAATAAATATACTGTTTGGGGTCAAGTAATTGACGGCATGAAATGGATTGATAAAATAAAGCCTGGTGAACCACCAGAATATCCAGATAGAATTATTCAAATGAAAATGGCCTCCGACGAATATATGGAGAAATTTACACTATCAAAATCAAAGAAAGAGCCTAAAAATGAAGATCTTAGTTCCGATTAAACGAGTAATTGATGCAAATGTTGCCATCAGAGTGAAAAGTGATGAAACTGGCGTTGAGACAAATAATGTTAAAATGTCGATGAATCCATTTTGTGAGATTGCCGTAGAAGAAGCAATAAGATTAAAAGAAGCTGGCAAGGCATCTGAGATAATAGTTGCAACAATTGGTAACGCCAAATGTCAGGAAACTTTAAGAGCCGGACTTGCAATGGGCGCGGATAGAGCAATCCATATTGAAACCGAGGAAGATTTAGAGCCATTAGCAATTGCCAAATTATTAAAAGAAGTAACATTAAAAGAAAACCCAGATCTAGTTATCTTGGGCAAGCAATCAATTGATGGTGATAATAACCAAACTGGTCAGATGTTATCGGCTTTGTTAAACTGGTCGCAAGCAACTTTTGCCTCCAAATTAGAAGTAAATGATAATGGCTTTACGGTTACTCGTGAAATTGATGGTGGCTTAGAGAAGATCGAGATTAGCAAACCTGCGATTATCACAACTGATCTAAGGCTAAATGAACCAAGATACGCATCATTACCAAATATCATGAAAGCCAAGAAAAAACCACTTGAAGTAATTAATGTAAGCGATCTTAATGTTGATATCTCTTCTAGAACAAAAATTGTAAAAGTAACTAATCCACCAACAAAATCGGCTGGTATAATAGTCGATACAGTTGAAGAATTAATTGAAAAATTACGTAACGAAGCAAAGGTAATATAATATGTCAGTATTAATTATAGCAGAACATAATAATCAAGAATTAAAACAAGCAACATTAAATACGGTAAGCGCCGGTTTAAAGATCGAAGGCAATGTTGATATATTAGTTATCGGTCATGATTGTAAATCTGCGGCTGATGAAGCAGCAAAGATTAACTCAGCAGCCAATGTAATTTATTTAGATAATGAAGCATATAAAGATAATTTGGCAGAGAATATTGCAGATGCAATTAAGCCAATTACTGCTGATTACACTCATATATTAATTCCATCGACTACTACTGGTAAAAATATCATGCCGAGGCTATCTGCTTTATTAGATATCCAGCAAATATCTGATATTATTGATGTATTGGATGAGAAGACTTACCTACGCCCATATTATGCAGGTAACGCAATTGCCACAGTTGAAAGCTTGGAAGATAAAAAACTATTAACTGTCCGTACAACTGGATTTGATCTAGCCGAGATTGGTAGCGGAACAGCTAATATAAAAGCAATAGATACAGTAATAAGCAATGATAAAGCTACATTCATATCCAGAGAATTAACTAAATCAGAACGCCCAGAATTAACCTCAGCAAAGATAATTGTATCTGGCGGTCGTGGCGTTGGGAGTGCTGAGAATTTTGAGATCTTGGAAAAACTTGCCGATAAATTAAATGCTGCAATTGGTGCATCAAGAGCAGCCGTCGATGCAGGTTACGTTCCAAATGATTATCAAGTTGGACAAACTGGTAAAGTTGTCGCACCTGATTTATATATTGCAATCGGTCTATCCGGAGCAATCCAGCAT
>CALDHH010000067.1 GCA_937941575.1 uncultured Alphaproteobacteria bacterium
ACTTTACCAATCGTAACGCCGCCAATATTAACTGGGCTACCTGTATTTAAGCCATCAATATTATCAAAATTTGCTGTAACGAAATAGCCACTATCTGGGCTCATATCAATTGTTTTCTGAGCGAAGACTATGAATCCTCCAGCTACTAGTAAAACTAAACCACCTAAAACGGTTTCCATTATATTTCTTTGCATTTTCAAATACCTATTAAAAAATTATTTATTTGGCTTCCAAGCTTCATAATCAGATGCTGTGGAATCACGTTTTGAACCTTTTACCACATGTCCCTTTGGAAAGTAAGCATTATCTGTACCGGTCATGTTTGGTTGATGTTCTTTAATGAAATCTTGTCTAAATTCTTCGGCGCCGCCATCTGTTGGTAACATATTAGTTTGATGATGCATCCAGCCATGCCATTCTGGTGGTATAAGGCTTGCTTCAGTTTTTGCGTTATATTTTACCCAGCGCCTTGGCTGTTTGGTACCTTTTCTTGGCTTGCCTTCGTAGTATTTATTACCAAAACTATCTTCGCCCACAAAACTTCCCTTGCGTGCGATTAGAGAGAGTATTTGAATGTTAGATAATACACCTAAAATAGATATTTTTGCCATTTTTTAATCCATAACGAAATAAATTGTTGTTAATTTAACTTATACAAAATAATATGTGAGCACAATAAAATTTTAAAGGAATATTTAATGGCAGTGTTTTTAATGTTAATCTCGGTAATAATTTGGAGCTTCTATCCAATTATTGCGGCGTTTGGAATTGAAAAAATTAATATCTGGGAGTTCTTACTTTGGTCAGAATTAATTACACTAATCTCATCCTATTTCTGTTTGGCTGTTATCGGTAAAAAAACCAAACAAAAGCCAAGGAAAATATCAGAATATTCAAAGAAGCATAATATCAAGGCTATGTATACTATTGCTACATTTATAATATCTCAATTCTGTTTATTATCTTCTTTCTTCTTCATATCAAAAGCGGCTGCGACTATTGCTTTTGAATCTTGGCCAATTTTTGCAATATATTTAGCACCGCTTATGATTAAAAAAGCGTGGGATAATGTTCGTATCAGAGATTACGTTTACGCAGTTATCGCTCTATTCGGTGTGTTTTTGGTTATGTATCCAGAAATCAGTGGTAAGATATTAATCGGCGATGGTAGTGGAGAATGGGGTTATATGGCCATTTTATTACCTTTAATAGGTGGTTTCTTTATGGCGATTTCTTCCGTGCTGAAGGCCTCTCTTTCAAATGAAGTTTCTGATAATGAAAAACCAATAATGTCTTTATTCTCAGTTCAAATATTAACCAAGATTTATTCATTACCAATTTTATTAATTTGTGTATTGCTATTTTCTGATTGGAATAGTGTTTATGATTTCCAAAATATAGTTGCATTATTATTAGCAGGTATTGTGGTTCAAAATATAGGTAGCGTATTATATACTTGGTCACTATTAATTACCAAAAAAGCAAGCATTTCGGTAATTTGGTATTTTATGCCGATATTCTCGGCAATCTGGTTCTGGATTACTGGAATTTCAGAGATTACAGATTTTATTGTGGTCGGTGCGATGACAATAATAAGCTGTAATTTGCTTATATCTATTAAAGCAGATAATACTATTGCTTACGTGATTACCTTATTCTCAATATTATTTGTTGGAATGTATTGTTATTTCGTACCGGGTATTGAGCTTGGCGATATATATTACGAGGCAATATCAGTACCGATTGTATTCTTCGTCGTAATCGGTGCATTTATAATGGATAGACTTATTACAAGAGATACTCTGGAAGAAGAGCTTGGTTTAAATATAATTAATAGAGTTTTATATAGCAAAGATGTTTTAAGCGCAAAATCACATAAGTTAATTATGAATGTTTGTGAGATTATGAAGAATAATAATCCGGTTGAAATAAACAGGTTATATAGTAATTCAGTTGATAATAATAATGACGAAGAAATATCTACTAATTTAGATAAATTGGTATTATCAAAACTGCATTCAACCAATTTTGGTGATTTATTTGTAACTTCGATTGTCGGTCTATTAATCGCAGGCGTTACAATTTTATATAGGCCGAATAATTTAATTGGTGATTTATTTGCGATTATTTTAACTTCATCAGTTGCCTTCATGTTCTTTACTTTGGTTGATCTGAATAATGAAAGAAAAGACTTTCATATTGAAATTGATAAAAAAGGTAACAAGAAATTATCAGATATTGCAGTTACAGATAAGAAAACAGATGTGATCATATCGGTCATAGTAATTTTAATTCTATCCGTATCCTTCACGGGTTTGCTATGGGTTAAATATCATTAAGAATATTAGAATATAAAAGGAAAAACTAAAAAATGGCTATTTTAATAATGATTATCTCCGTAATATTATGGAGCTTCTACCCAGTATTGGCGGCTTTCGGAGTAGAACATGTAAATATATGGGAGTTCTTTTTCTGGATGGAGCTGAGTGTTGCTATTGCATCTTATCTCGCGTTAAAAGTGATCTCAAAGAAGCGTAATATACCGCTTAGAAAGCTATCTAGCTATTCAAGTAAAGATAATTCATATGCTTTTCTGGTGACTTCTACATTTATTCTATCTGAATTCTGTCTTTTGACTTCATTCTTTTATATCTCAAAAATTGGTGCAACAGTGATATTTGAAGTATGGCCAATTTTTGCAATGTATATTGCGCCGATCTTGGTTAATAAATCCTGGAATACTATTAGAAGACGTGACACGGTATTCACTTTAATGGCGATATTAGGTATATTTATAATCCTATATCCTGAATTTAATGGTGAATTATTGCAAGGCATGGATACCGGATATTTACACCCGTATCTAATTCTAGCACTACCTTTTATCGGTGGTATATTCATGGCGATATCATCTAGTTTAAAAGCGGGATTCTCAGCTAGCGTTTCAGAAGTAGATAAGCCAATCTTTTCTTTATTCTCGGCTCAGTTCTTAACAAAAATATATGGTCTGCCTCTTCTAGCTGTATTTGCATTAGTATTCTCAAGTGGAGAGAGTGTATATAGTTTAGAAGTAATTCTTGCCATTATATTCCTGGGAGTAATGGTTCAAGGGGTCGGTAGCCTTCTATTTACTTGGGCATTATTAAAATCAGAGAAGGGTAATATAGCGATATTATGGTATGCTATGCCGGTATTCTCAGCAATATTATTCTGGTTAACTGGAATGTCTTATATTACAGATTATGTTGTATTGGGTGCGATCGCGATAATAAGTTGTAACTTACTGATATCAGTGAAAGCTGATAATACAGTTGCTTATGCATCGACATTATTTACAATTATATGTACTGGTATTTTCTGTTACTTTACAAAAAGTTTTGATATGGGAGAGATCTATTATGAAGCTGTATCGGTTCCAATAGTATTCTTTGTCGTGATGGGTGCATTTATAATGGACCGTTCAATTACCAGAGATTTAATGGAAGAAGAATGGGGTTTATCAATTATAAATAAAATCATTCATAAAGCTAAAAAGATTAGCAAAGCTGATAATGTGGTAATTCAATCCGTTTGTGAAATAATGAAACATAATAATCCAGTTAGGATTAATGAATATTATAATGCTGTCCTAGAAAATGATAAAGAAGGTGGAAAATCAATCACGAATGAGCTTGATAAATTAGTCTTATCGAAATTACATTCAACAAGTTTTGGTGATATATTTATAACATCTCTAATTGGTTTGTTAATCATCGGGGTTACTGTTTTCTTTAGGCCTAGTGGTTTTATCGGAGATTCCTTTGCAATCATATTAACTTCATCAGTTGTCTTTATGTTTTTTGCTTTGGTTGATTTTAATAATGCCAGAAAAGAATTTCATATAAATATTGATGATAAAGGCAATAAATCAATCGCTCCGAATATGGTGAATGATAAAAAAATGGATATTATTATATCTGCTGTAATTATTGCAATGGTTGTTCTGGCTTTTATCTTCTTATTGTGGTTTAAGTATAATTAACAATTTTAATTATATAAAAAACTAAGCCCCCATGAGAATAAACAGATTTTTTACAATATCAGATAATAACCCATATGCGAATATAAGGGTTAAGAGCTTTATGGATGAGAATACAGGTCATGAAGTCCTAATGCCTGTTTCTTGGACCGCTGCTATGCGCGAGATCTGGTTAGAAGAAATATTCTTTAAATACGGTATATCAAATAATTTACAATCTTTCGAAGAACCATATCTACCAGAATGGATGCATCGGAAAATTGTGATTAAACAAGGCACAGAATCAGAGAATGATTTTAGACAAGTATTTGATAGAATTGCAGGGGAATGGGTTTATTCAGCTTGGAAAAAATCTTTCTTTGATAGTGAAGAAGATGCAGTTATTTTTTATGATGAAGCACGTTTTATCATGGCAAATGGATATGGTTTGCCAGAGTTTTCTCAGCTTAAATATACAGGCTTGAATTGGGCTTATGGGGTTGAGGTAAATTCTGCCACTCCGAAACATAAGATTGCCGATTCAACTAAGGCCATATTTGATATTGGCTTTAGCAATGCTGGGATCAATTTTGATAAAATATCCAAAGGTCAGAATATAGATCATCTTTTAAAGTTAATTAATAATATATCATTGTTAAATTCAAAATCAAATTACCTATTAAATTCAAAATCAAATCTTTCTATGGATATAAAATCCGCGCATGTAGCAGATTTTATAAATTGGAAGCGAAAATCTGAGCAAGATGAATTATCGAAAAGACTGGGGGCAAAGCTTTTAAAATCGCATATGAATAATATCATTGATAAATATGATAGAGATTCTTTGCGTGGGTTTGATCCAAGTTATAATTTGGAATTAAGGCGTGCAATTTTTGCTGCTCGAGATTTCAAGGTTCCGGATAGCGCCATAAGGGAAGCATTGTTATTTGCAAGGCAGGGGTTTGAATCTGTACCAATATTGTCATTAGATAATAATGATTTGGATGATGAAGATATTATTTCTGATAATTTAAGCCTTTCTTTATTGGTTGATGATGAATTTATTGAGGCATCAATGACAGGGCATAGTTTAAAAAACCTTGATGGGAATAATATTGATTGCCAGATTATATTTGATAATTTGGTAGAGACAAATTGGACGGTGGGCGAGCCAGATATTCTATTCTCTAATACAATAAATGAATGGTCTGGGGTTTCTGGATCTGAGGATATAAAATCAACAGGAAGCAATGCAGGGTTCTTATTCTTAGAAGATACATCTTGTCCAACAGCTACGATTAATCTGCTAAACTTTGCTGATGATGGAGTGATGCTCAATTATAAAGCATTGGAATATACGGCAAAAATATTATCAATTGCTTTGAATTCTTCTCTATCCTTTATGAATGTTAGCGATAAGACTAAAGAATATAATCCAATCGGGGTTGGTTATACTAATTTAGGTTCAATATTAATGGATAATGGTATTCCATATGATAGTGATGAAGCTAGAGAATTTACTAGTTTAATTACCGCATATATTAATTTATCTCTACAAGAGATGTCAGTTGAAATTGCCAATAATAATGAAGTATTTTATAAATACTCGGATAATATGAAGCAATTCATTAATGTCTTAGAAAATCAATTAGATGTGATATCTGGAAAAAGCTCAGGCTTTAATAATAATATTTCAAAGAAACCACTAACTCTAGCCTTGGGGCAAGAATTAGCCGCGAGATGGAAAGAATTATTAAAATTCACAAAACAATATGGTTCATATAATTCACATGTAAGCTTCTTATGCGAAGATTACCAAATGGATATATTATTAAATAGTTTTTCATCTTGTATATCCCCATTGAAAACCATTACCGATTTTGTTGAAAGCGAAAATGGAACGATGATGAAAACCATCAGCCAGGTTGCAGTGAATGGCCTAAGAAAACTTGAATTATCGGCAAGCCAAATTGATGATGTTATTTTATATATAATTGGTAATTATAGCCTGCTAGATGCGCCATATATTAACCATGAAAGCTTAAAGAAAAAGGGCTTTACAGCAATAGAATTACAAAAGATTGAGCAAGGCTTGAAAAGTGTGAGCGATATTAATCATGTCTTTAATAGATGGGTCCTGGGCGATGAATTTATAATGTCGGTGCTTGGGTTAGATAAAAATGAATTGGCAAGCGGTAGCATCGATGTATTACAAATGCTAGGCTTTAATAAATCAGAGATTGAAGCTGCAAATCTTTTCTGCTGTGGAGCGAATAGAATAAATGGCGCACCTCATTTAAACCCAGAGGCATATAAAATCTTTGACTGTATAAATAATTCTGAGAAAGACAAGGAAAGATCATCTGTTTCTATTGATGCTAGATTAAAAATGTCAGGTCATGTTCAGCCATTATTATCAGGCGGGATTGGACAAGTGATTTCCCTACCGGAATATACAACAACTGATCGTATTCAAGAAATATATTTAAAATCATGGGAATATGGGCTAAAATCAATTTCTATTTACCGAGAGAATTGCTCAATATTATCAGAATACCAAATGGAATTACCAAATAATGGGGCGATTTCTATTAAGACAAAAATGGATAAAGCAATTTAATTACCATTTATTTTATTTAAAAACATATGAGGCCATAGATGAAAAAAACATATGATAAAGTAATATCTGCAATTGAGAACTCTGATGTAGAATGCCTCGAGAATATTCAAAATTTTGACTTCAATGTCTTAGATAGTGCAGGGGATTCAATTTTAGATATTGCTTTGATTTGGGGGCATATAGATGTGATTGATTGCTTGAAATCAAAATCAGCAAAAACTTCATATGAAATAAAGATACAAGATAAATACGGCAAGGCTGGAATTTTGGAATATCTTAGTAATCAAACCCAGAATATTAGCTTAAATAGTTTAAAATTAAAGCTTGAGAATAGCCAAGATAGTTTCTTAATAAGGGCGGCTAGAGAGGGTGATTTTAAAATTCTAGTTGATGATATTTTAATTCCAAATAAAATAAGGCTGGATTTTAATGCTGTATCTCATAAGGGTGAAAAACAAGAAAATCTAATTAATATATTATCAAAAAGAGATGAATTATTGGATATATTAAAGCCGGAATTATGGTCTGGCTCAATTAGAGAATTACAAAAAATGATCTTATCCTTAGATGGAGAAGATAGAGATATCGTGAAAGACCTACCGATCTTGGATCAAACCAGAAGATATGCAATAAAAAGTAATAAACGCAAGATTAAAGGCTTTAAGAAAATTTAGTCTTACTAATTATTTAATCTATTTTTTACCAAAGACAGATACGAATTTTTTACCCATACCTCTGGTTTCTTTTAATTTTTCTGCCGCATCTTCATGTGATTGGAAAAGATTTTTTGGAGCATTATTTCTAACTAGATGCTCAATAATTCTATTATATTTACTATATTTATCGCGTAAGCTTTTCTCAGTTCCTAATACTAATGGAATTGATACATACATTTTTTCTTTTAGCTCGGATGATTCAATCTTTGTATTTAAATGTTTAACTGCTAAATCAAGCGGGGTATAGCCCTCTGAATCCAATAGGCTAGTATCGGCATCATGTTGTAATAATAAATCAACAGTTTCCGGTCTACAATTCTCAATTGCGATATGAAGAGCAGTTGATTTAACTTTATATTTGCAAGTTGAAAATAGGCCAGCAGGCATTTTGGCAAAATTTACATCGGCACCATCTTTGATTAATTCTGCAATATCTTCATCTTTGCCTTTGGCTGCTTTATGCATTATTGGGGTCATGCCTTGATTATCAATTTTATTGGCTTTTCTGGCTCTTTTGCTGAATTCAGTCTCTATTGATCTCAATGCTTATCTCCTTAAATTTTTATTTGATATGACTATAATCTAAATATTTAGCCTCTGAAAGTCAAGCCTGCTCCTTTACCCTTGCTAAACTTGTTTAAATATTCTAAAAATAATGACGAGTTTTCAAAATTATAAGGATCAAAATAATGTCAGATATCTTGGATGAAGTAAAAGAAGAAGTAAGACAAGAGAAGATGGATAAAATCTGGGCTGAATATGGCAGATTATTTCTTATCTGTGGGATTATCGCAGTTATCTTAACTGGAGCTAATTCAGCATATAATCACTGGGAAACGAATAAAAATTCCGAACAAACGGCACAATTGACTAATGCTTTGATGGTAAAAGATTTTGATAAGTTATCGGAATTAAGCGCAAGTTTTGATAAAAAACACGCGATTTTAGCAAAATTTAATCTTGCTGGTAATTCTTTAGATCAAGATAAAATAGACGAATCTATTGCAATCTATAAAGAAATCGAAGCAATGCGGACAAAATCAAATGCTGTTTATACAGATTTGGCTTTATTACAAAGATTAACATTACAAATCGATACTGGTGATGTTTCGTTGTTACGTGCGGATTTAAATAAATTATTAAATGATCAAAATACTTGGCAATATATGGCTCTTGAATTAAGTGCTTTATTATATGCCAGAGAAGATAAATATGATGTTGCGATTACAGAGCTTAAAAAAATCTCTGATGCAAGATTAGTATCGCCTGCATTAAAAGGCAGAGCTAGCTCTTTAATCATGTATTTTTCTCGTAATATAAATGAAACAGATGATAAGTAATCTAGTGAAGTTTTTTTAGAATTTAAGGAATTATTATAATGTTTATTAAATTAAAAAATATAATTTTTATCTTGGCAATCTCGCTAAGCTTACAAGCTTGTACAACTCTGGGAAATCTATTCGGAGATAATGAAGAGCCAGCATTAGAAGGCGAGAGAATTACTATATTACAATTACAAAAAGAATTGGAAGCAGATCCAATCTTGTCAGGCGTGGATATTATATTACCAGATGCATGGGAAAACCAATATTGGCCACAATCAGGCGGTTATCCAAATCATGTAATGGGTAATTTGGCTCTTGGCTCAGACTTAAAGAAAATATGGTCTGTATCAACGGGAGCAGGCTCGACAAAAAGACATCCATTAATTACTTCACCAGTTGTGGCAGAAGAAATGTTATTTACCCTTGATGCGGCTGGCGTGTTATCCGCATTCGATGCCAATGATGGTAAAAAGAAATGGAAGTTAAAATTAGTTCCAAAAGATTTCGATAAAAAAGATGCGATCGGTGGTGGTATGGCTTTTTCAGGCGGGAAACTATATGTATCTGCTGGATTTAAAGAGATGCATGCAATTAACCCATTTGAAGGTAGTATAATTTGGACCAAAGGATTAACTGCTCCAATAAGATCGGCTCCAACAGTAATGGGAGATCAAGTCTATGTGGTAAGTATCGATAATAGGTTAACTGTATTAGCTACGGATGATGGCAGCCAATTATGGGATTATGTTGGTTTAGAAGAAGTAACAGGATTATTGGGAAGCTCAAGCCCAGCCGTTGATAGAAATCTTGCTGTGGCCACTTTCTCATCAGGTGAAGTCGTGGCTTTTAGAACTGAAAATGGTCAAATGTTATGGTCTGATAATTTATCATCAATTGGCGCAAGCCCAGTTTTAACTAATATCGGGGATGTAAAAGCTCTTCCTGTAATTGATGGCGGAGTAGTATTTGCCAATAGTTTTGGTGGTAGATTAGTTGCAATTGATGAGAGAACAGGTGATAGATTATGGCAGAGAGAGTTTGGTGGATCTGAAACTCCATTATCTGTTGGTGATACTTTATTCCTAATTACATCAGATCAACAGCTTGTTGCCTTGCATAGAGATAGCGGTAATATAAGATGGGTATTGAAATTAAGAAGATATTTAGATGAGAAAAACTTTAAAAAGCAAATAATCTGGAATGGGCCAATTTTGGCAGGCGGTAGATTAATATTAACTAGTAACCGCGCTAAAATGATCGAAGTATCGATAAATGATGGTGCAATATTAAAAGAAACAAAGATTTCTGGTAATACTGTTGTAGCGCCAATTGTTGCGAATTCTACATTATATATACCAACAAATAACGGAAAAGTAGCTGCGTATAGATAAGCACTTACAGGATAAGATGTTTTGAATAAGAAAAGAAATTTAAGAAATATATTTCGCATAGATGCCGAGAAATATGATTTGGATCAATTGCGCCATATCTTATATAATGGCGGTGACGTGTCTAATTTAGATAGTAAGATATATAATTACATTATTGAAAAAGATGATTTTAAGCTTTTCAAAGCGCTCCATGAAAG
>CALDHH010000068.1 GCA_937941575.1 uncultured Alphaproteobacteria bacterium
GCTTCTATTAAGGCTTTGTCACCTATTCAGGTAAAAGAAGCTGGGGCTGATATAATATTATCAAATACTTATCATTTAATGCTGCAACCTGGGGCGGATACTGTTCAAAAAATGGGTGGCTTGCATAAATTTATGGGCTGGGATGGTCCTATGTTCACTGATAGTGGTGGGTTTCAGATATTCTCATTGGGATATGGTTCAGTAGCTGATGAAATAAAAGGTAAGAGCAAGGGGCATAAAAACAAGTCTCTAGTTAAAATATCGGAAGAAGGCGTTAAATTTAGATCACATATAGATGGTCAATATTTCAATCTAACTCCAGAAGAGTCAATTAGAGTGCAGGTAAAATTGGGCGCTGATTTAATTGTTCAATTCGATGAATGTACTCCGTTTCATGTTGATAAAGATTATACAAAAAAATCAATGGAAATGAGCATGCGCTGGGGTGATAGATCATTGGCGGAATTCTCTAAGCATAATAACGGTACTCAGGCAATGTACGGTATTGTCCAAGGTGGAGTTTATCCTGAACTAAGAAAAATAAGTGCAAATTACACTAGAGATAGCAATTATTTCGCAACTGCAATCGGTGGATCACTTGGTGAGCATAAAGAGCAGATGTATGAAGTGGTTTCATATTGTATGGAGCATATCCATCAAGAGCGCCCAGTCCATTTACTTGGGATTGGTGGTTTTTCTGATGTTTTCGCTAATGTAAGACAGGGGATTGATACATTTGATTGTGTATCTCCAACTAGAATTGCTAGACATGGCTGGGCTTTGAAAAAGGGAGCAGAGAAAGAACGTATCAATCTGCGTAATGCGAAGTTTAGAGTTAACTTGGATCCAATTGATGATACTTGTGATTGTTATACTTGTAAAAATCATACTACTGGCTATATAAATCATCTGTTTAAAGCTAAGGAAATGTTAGGTATGCAGCTATTATCAATCCATAATGTTGCAACAATGACTAGGTTATTTAAAGAAGTAAGGCAGGCAATAAGAGAAAATAAATTAGATCAATTGGAAAAAGATTGGATACATTAACCTTTTGTAAATCAAATTAATTTTTAATATGATATTAATAAGGTATAGTTTTAGGTATAGGCTATTTGTAATTGGAGAATATCTTTAAATGGCAATTGAATATGAAGGCATAATTTCTAGTGATATGTTGATACTAGATATCGAAGCACATTTGAATTGGTTTAGCGTTCTGATAAAAAGGATGGTGTTTAATCCAAATGATATATCTGTATCAAATTTATACCCGCCAGATGAATTGATGATATGGTGCCAAAAACAGTCAAGCTTAAACAAAATTTCTGCAGAAGTGGTTGATGAAGTCGAAAGCCTGCATATATCTCTATCAAAAACGGTACATAGAGTATTTGATAGCTTTGAAAACAATAAAATTAAAATAGGTGATTTTGAAGAAATTAAACAATCGCTTGATAATTATATTGCTGGGCTCAAAATGCTTGGGGCTGAGGGTGTATCTTCTGGAAGTGGTATTGATCCAGTGACTGGCGTTCGAAGCCATGTTGGAATGAAAAAAGATTTAATCAAAGAGTTAGACAGACGTGATAGAAAAGGTGAGCCTTTCTGTGTATGTAATTCCCAGATTGATAATATCCAAGAGATATTTAAAAGATATGATTATAAGACATGTAATAAGATTATTGGTGATACAGGTAAATTATTAGCAAGTATCTTGCGTTCATTCGATGATATATATCATGTCGGTGAGGGTGAGTTTGTTATCTGTCTGAAAAACATCGATTTGCTAGATGCAGGATCAGTTATGGATAGAATAAGGTCGATTGTTGCTAATAACTTCATCGATCTTGATAAAGATAATACGATTAAGGTAACTTCATCATTTGGTGTAATTGAACCAATTCCAGGTGATAATATGGATGAGATCTTAACCAATGTGAAAGAAGCTTTAAGAAACGCGATAAGTTCAGGCGGAGATAGGGTTGAACAATCTTTAGAAGTAAGTGCCTTGGAAAAATATGCGCAAGAGATAAGAAAAGATTAATATGCCTAAGCCAGGTACATATCATGAAATATTTTTACAATCTCCAATCGCGAGAATGTTATTTGCAATATCGGAAGATAATGTATTTTCATTAACTGAAATTAATAATGCTGCCTCAGAATATTTTGGCATTGATAGAGAAATATCAATTAATAAAGATATCAGAGAGGTTTTTGATCCAGTAAAATCGGAACATTTCAAACAAGCTTTTCAAACTTGTATTAAAAATTCACAGCCAGCAACTATTAACGCCTTACCAAAATTACCAGATTCTTTAAATGTTCAGGCATTTATCTTAAACCCAATTTTTGATGAAGCTAATAAAATATCTTTAATTGATGTGGTTGCAAAACCAATTACAGCAGATAGTGGTTATTTAAAAAGAGAGCGTGATGATGCTTTACAATTATTAACCTCTTTATTTGATGCAACTGGTATGGGGATTATAATTACCGATCACCTTGGTAATATTATGCGAGTTAATAATACTTTCTTGGATAATTTTGGCTGGCGCAAAGATGATTTATTGGGCGAGGATTTCACTACTATAATCCCAGCAGAAGAATATAAAACAGCAAAGAAAAGATATAATAGCTTTATTAAAAAAGGCCAGCAAGAAGAAATCGAAGCGAGAATAATCCATAAAGATGGTAGTATAGCTAATGTATTCTTAACCACTACTTTGTTAGAACTTAGCCAAAAGAGAAAATTTATGGTTAGCACAATACGTGATATTACTGATCAGAAAGCCATAATATCTCAGTTAAGAATTGCACGGAATAAAGCAAAATCGGCCAATAAAGCAAAATCAACTTTCCTTGCTAGTATGAGCAGAGAATTATCAAACCCATTAAACGCAATTATCGCATTATCTGAATTAATCAGAGATGAATCTAAACCAAGCGGTAAGGCAAAAGAATATTTGGTAGATATATTGCATAGTGCAAGATATACAATGGATTTAATCAATGATGTCTTAAATATTGCCAAAATTGAAGCCGGAAATATAACATTAAGTGAAAGTAACGTTGACATTAATGAGATGTTTGAACAAGTGTCAATAATAATGGAAGAATTTGCAAAAGATGCATCAATAAAAATTAGAACTGAATTAGAAGGTGATTTAGACCTTATTTGTGTTGATAAAAGACTGATTGAACAGGCTTTGATTAATATTGTAGCAAATGCAATCAAGTTCTCTTCACATGGTGGCGAGATTACTATGCGAGCTTATGCTTTGAATAATGGCTATATAAGGTTAAGCGTTGAAGATAAAGGGCGTGGTATCAATAAGAATAAGATCAGAGAAATTACAGAACCATTTGTAAATATCGAAGAGAATAATAATCTGGATGTCAGCTTAAAAGATCATTCATTAAAAAGAGAAACTGGAATGGGTTTGCCAATGGCGAAATCTATTGTTGAGCTACATACTGCCAAGCTCTCAATTGATTCCAGAGAGGCCGTTGGTACAAAAGTTTATATAGATATTCCACCAAGCAGAGTTATCTGTTATACAGGGGATAGATTAAAATGAGGTATGAAATAAATGGCAGAAATAGACGATATAATATCCAAAAGACGTAGCTTTGCAATTATATCCCACCCCGATGCAGGTAAAACCACATTAACTGAAAAACTACTTTTATTTGGTGGTGCGATTCAGATGGCTGGTAATGTCAAAGCCAAGGGTGAAATGCGTCGAGCTAGATCAGATTGGATGAAAGTTGAGCAGGAACGTGGTATTTCTGTGGCATCTAGTGTGATGACTTTCTATTATAATGAAATCAGGTATAACCTGCTTGATACTCCAGGGCATGAAGATTTTAGTGAAGATACTTACCGAACTCTAACTGCTGTTGATTCAGCAGTGATGGTTATTGATGCTGCCAAAGGTATTGAGAAACAAACCTTAAAACTATTTGAAGTATGTCGCTTACGCGATATGCCGATCATTACATTTATCAATAAAATGGATAGAGAAGCACAAGACCCGTTTGACTTACTAGATGAGATTGAGCAGAAGCTTGCGCTGGATGTATGTCCTGCATCTTGGCCAATTGGTATGGGTAAGAACTTCTTGGGCTGTTATGATCTATTTAAAGATGAGTTAGTTTTAATGGAGCGCAGCAAAGGTGCTGTAATTGGTGATACAATTACTTGTACTGGTTTAGATGACCCAAAAATTGATGAATTACTGCCAAAATTCGAAGCAGATAAACTGCGTGAAGAAGTTGAAATGGTGCGTGGATTATGCCCTGAATTTGATAGAGAAGCATATTTAGAAGGCACAATGACCCTTGTATATTTCGGTTCAGCTTTGAATAACTTTGGTGTGCGTGAATTATTAGAAGGCGTGGGCTCAATGGCTCCAAGCCCAAGAGCACAGCCAACAAATGTCAGAGATATTCAACCAAATGAAGATAAAACAACTGCATTCGTATTTAAAATCCAAGCAAATATGGATCCAAAACATAGAGATAGGATTGCATTTACCAGAATATGCTCAGGTAAATTTACCAAGGGCATGAAATTAAAACATTCAAGATCTGGTAAGCAATTAACCATCCATAACCCACAATTATTTATGGCTCAAGATAGAGAAGTTGCAGAAGAAGCATGGGCAGGCGATATAATCGGTATCCCCAATCATGGAAATTTAAGAATTGGTGATACATTAACTGAGGGTGAAGATCTACAAGTTACTGGAATTCCAAGTTTTGCCCCAGAAATGCTTAAAAAAGCTAGACCAGAAGATCCAATGAAAGCCAAGCATTTAGGCAAAGCATTACAGCAATTAGCAGAAGAAGGCGTTGCCAGAGTTTTTAAACCATATTTAGATTCAAGCTGGGTAATTGGTGTTGTCGGTGTCCTGCAATTTGAAGTATTGGCAGATAGAATCAGAACTGAATATCAAATTCCAGTAAAATTTGAAGCAACCGCATTGCATACTGCCTGTTGGATTGATGCTGATGATCATAAAATAGTCAAAGAATTCTGTGACACCAATCGTGCAAATATAGCCGAAGATCATGATGGTTATCCAGTATTCTTAGCCAGAAATGCTTGGCACCTAGACAATGCCAAAGAAAAAAATCCAAATATTAGATTCTTGCTAACCAAAGAGCAAGCAACTTAGAATAAACTTTTTACATATTTTATGTTGACAGCCTTATTAAATTAACATATAAGTATTAATGTGTTTTGTTTATTTAATAAGGAGATGCTGATATGGCATATGTTTCGAATAGAAAAAAAGAAGAACTAGCAAAAGCTAAGCTGGAGGCAGAAAATAACAAAGGCTTTGTAGCAAAATATTCACTAGCTTTTGGTATAGGATCTTTCCCTTTAGCCATAGCTGCTCTGTTTTTGGTGGCGGAAATATCTGATAGTTTAATCTATGATAAGCAGATATTTGATAATCTGGATCCAGATACTATTATTGCGGCGGAAACTGCAAATACGAATAATAGTCATTTTTGTAAGGAAATGAATGACATGTCAAAATCATTAAATAGGTCATTGAAACAGAAATCAGATAATAATGAATTATATATACTGCCAATTGCAGGCTGTAAAATTGAAACGGATATTGTTCCAAATCATAAGAAAAACCCTAATGAGAGTATTTCCTATGGGCAGAAAATGACACAGCTATCAGCTAGATAATATATTAATTGGAGTATTTAAGATGAAAAAAAGACTAACAAGAGTAGAAGCAAAGAAACAACAACAAAAAGAATTGAGAAATTCTAAACTGAGTAACTTGGGCAAGAAGGGGATTGCTATGTTTGCTGGCGGGATATTAAGCTGTTGTACTGTATTTTCTCTTATCTCTCAGATTGAGCCAGAAGAAGATAATAGGTTAACTCATAAATTCACAGAAGAAACTTTAGCCACGGCTATAAGTGGTAATGTGGATAAGAGTAAGTTCTGCGATATAATGGTAGTGGTTGGCGAATCGTATAATGACAGATTCTCTTCAAAATCGAATGATCATAGTGATAGTCATGAATTTACCAAAGAAGATTGCATGAAAATAGCTAAACCTCCTGTAAAAAAAGGCATGTAAATATAATAATATTACCAAGAAGAATAATATTATTTCTTTTTTAAAATAGTCATGTTTTCTTAAAATTAGTTAAAGCCTTTTATTTATAAATGGATAGAGCTTTTAGTTAAATATTTAGCTTTTATAATACTGCTAAATCCAAAGTAAAACTTGTTGATTATATTTTTAGAAAATGTATTTTACCATTAGCTCAAAATTTACCCACTTACCTGTGGATAACTCTGTGTACTTCTTTAATTATCTCCGATCTAGATTCCTTGCAACCTATGGTTATCGTGAGCTTCTACCTATATCTTTTATTTTATAATTTATGTGGATTAATTGCTAATATTTGTTATTATCGGATAATTATATTAAGGAGAAAGAACATGAATTTCGTACAAATCAAAGAAAAAATAAGAGAAATTAATATCAAATCAAAATTATCAGAATTTAATAAAAAAGCATCTAAAAAAGCTAAAGTTGCTCTTCTAGTATCTGCATTTGGTGGTGCTGTTCTTGGATATGGTACATCAGGTATTGTTAATAATGGCGAAGAAATCAATTTAAACCGAGAAACTGTTAAAGTATTAAATAGTGGTAACTTCCCAGATTATAATAGAAATTTTTGCATTGAGCTTTCAGAGGCAGCAGCAGAGATAAGTAAAGAATTTAAAGAAGAAAGCAACGGTACATCTAGAGAATATAAAATCAACCAAGGCGCTTGTAGCTTCATTATGGAGACGGTAGCTAGGTAATAAAGCTTAATTAAAAGTTATGTGAATTTACTTGGCTGCTTTTATCCTGTATAATTACTCAAGTAAAAAAAGCTAATAACAGGAGAGGCTTCAAAATTCTGCGAAGAATTGGATCGAAACTCAATGCGTATACAAGCAGAACTTGTTGCTATTTGGGGGGGCAACTAATTTTGCACTTGGAGTGTCAAATTCAGAGTCATTTAAGTTAGATATAAGTAAGTGCGACAAGATATTAAAGCCAAGTAAGTAAGGCTTTCTTTAAGTTCTATATATTCTTCTTGCAATATTTCTAATATATATTATAAAGAGTACTAATTTAGTACTCTTTATTTTTATGTAGGTAATATATTGTTAAAATTAAATAAAATGACAGATTATGCAGTATTGCTTTTGGTTGATCTTTTTGAAGATAAGGGTCAGAAGATTACTGTGTCTGAACTGGCGTTAAGAACTAAGCTTGCGGAGCCTACTATATCAAAAATATTAAAACAATTATCAAAATCGGGTTTGGTTACTTCTCATCGTGGGGTTTATGGTGGCTATTCATTTGATAAAGAATCAGACGATGTTTCAATTGCTAATATTATCACGGCGATCGAAGGACAAATGGCGGTTACTTCTTGTATCGGTCATGATAACGGAGATTGTAGTTTAGAGAGCAATTGTCGGGTAAGCAATAATTGGAATATAGTAAATGATGCAATCTATAATGCATTGAATAATATTAAACTAACAGATATGACATTGGATAATAGCTGTCCGTCTGCGAATGTAATGGTTGAAAAAATGAATAAGAAAATAGGGGCTGTATAATGGCTGTAACAAAAGAGACCAAAGATAAAATTGAATCTATGCAGAATAAATATGATGCTGGATTTACAACTGATATTGAAACCGAGCTTGCTCCGAAAGGTCTTAATGATGATATTATTAAATTAATCTCTTCTAAAAAGAATGAGCCGGAATGGTTGTTGGAGAGAAGATTAAAGGCTTTCAAACACTGGCAAGGTATGCAAGATCCAGATTGGTCAAAGCTACAGATTGAACCAATTGATTATCAAGATTTGCATTATTATGCTCAGCCAAAATCAATGATTGATAAACCAAAGAGTTTAGACGAAGTTGATCCAAAGATATTGGAAACTTACAAAAAACTAGGAATTCCATTAAGAGAACAAGAGATGTTAGCAGGGGTTGCCGTTGATGTTGTCTTTGATAGTGTATCAGTTGGAACAACTTTTAGAGCGAATTTAAAAGAAGCCGGCGTAATATTCTGTTCAATATCAGAAGCCGTGCAAGAATATCCAGAATTGATTAAGAAATATTTGGGATCAGTTGTGCCAATGCATGATAATAAACATGCTTGTTTAAATGCTGCTGTGTTTACTGATGGTACTTTTGTTTATATTCCAGAAGGGGTTAGATGCCCAATGGAATTATCAACATATTTCAGAATTAATGAACCTAAAACTGGTCAATTTGAGCGTACTTTAATTATTGCGGAGAAAAATAGCTATGTTAGTTATCTGGAAGGCTGTACTGCTCCAATGCGTGATGAAAATCAATTACATGCAGCAGTGGTTGAATTAATTGCTTTGGATGATGCAGAGATTAAATATTCAACTGTGCAGAACTGGTATCCAGGTGATGAAAACGGTAAAGGTGGAATTTATAATTTCGTAACCAAACGTGGTATTTGTAAGGGTAAAAATTCAAAGATTTCTTGGACACAGGTTGAGACTGGATCTGCGATCACTTGGAAATATCCAAGCTGTATTTTGGCAGGGGATAATTCAATCGGTGAATTTTATTCAGTTGCGGTTACTAATAATTACCAACAAGCCGATACAGGCACAAAAATGATCCATCTGGGTAAGAATACCAAATCCAAGATCATTGCGAAGGGAATATCTGCTGGTAAATCAGATAGCACTTATCGTGGCTTGGTCAGAATGGCAAAGGGTGCTGATAACGCAAGAAACTATACTCAATGTGACAGTTTGCTAATTGGCGATCAATGTGGCGCGCATACTGTGCCTTATATTGAGAGTAAAAATGCGTCAGCAAATATTGAACATGAAGCAACCACATCAAAAATATCAGAAGATCAAATGTTCTACGCAATGCAACGTGGGATATCGGAAGAAGATGCGGTGGCATTAATTGTCAATGGTTTCTGTCGTGAAGTAATGCAAAAATTACCAATGGAATTCGCAGTCGAAGCGCAAGCTTTGATAGGTATAAGTTTAGAAGGAAGTGTCGGTTAAAGACCAGATTTAAGAGGAATAAAATGTTAAAAATAGAAAATCTACATGTTGAAATTGATGGAAAAAAGATCTTAAAAGGTCTAAATCTTGAAATTGAAAAAGGTAAAGTCCATGCAATTATGGGTCCAAATGGTTCAGGTAAATCAACATTATCATATGTGATTGCAGGTCACCCAAATTATGAAGTAACCGAAGGTAAGATTTGGTTTGAAGGTGAAGATATAACCGAGATGGATCCACATGAAAGATCAGCTCTTGGTTTATTCTTGGCATTCCAATACCCAGTTGAAATTCCAGGGGTTAACACAACTAACTTCTTAAAAACTGCAATTAATTCAATTAGAAAAAGCAAAGGTCAAGATGATATTGAACCATTGGAATTCTTGAAAATGCAGAAAAAGAAAATGGTAGAGCTTGGTATGACAGCAGAAATGTTGAAACGTGGAGTTAATGTTGGATTTTCTGGTGGTGAGAAAAAACGTAATGAAACCTTCCAAATGTCAATGTTAGAGCCAAAAATGGCTATCCTAGATGAAACAGATTCTGGCTTAGATATTGATGCTTTGAAAACTGTTGCTAATGGCGTTAATAACTTACGCTCTGATGATAAAGCTTTCTTGGTGATTACTCATTACCAAAGGTTACTTGATTATATTAAACCAGATGTTGTCCATATCTTGGCTGATGGTGTTATTAAATTAACTGGCGGGGCAGAGCTTGCATTGGAATTGGAAGAAAAAGGTTACGCTGATTTCATTAAAACTGAGGCTGCTTAATAATGGCTAATATATTTAAATTACATGATATAGAAGAGAAGCAAATGGAAAACTTGCCAGAAATAATTAAAAACTATGCTGATGATAGTAAATTATTAGAGAATAGCTCGAATAATTGGCTGAATGCTCTACGCCTTACTGGATTAGAGCAGTTTAAATCAGCAGGGCTACCAGATAAGTCATGGGAGAATTGGAAGTTCACTAATCTAGCGAGCTTACCAAATTACGATTATCTACCAGCAAATAGCAATGTATCAGATGCAAATAATACAAGATTATTAGAAAACTCAATTAAGATTGAATTAGTAGATGGGGTTTTTAAATCATGTGCTGATTTTGATATTTCGGGTTTAAAAATAGTAAGCCTTAAATCAGAGCTAGAAAACGATCCTAAATGGATTGAAGAATATTTGGTTAATATTGGCAATCTTGGCGATAACCCAATGATGGCATTAAACACGGCTTATATTAATGATGGTTTTGTTATCAAAACTGATAGCGGAATTAAAGTTGATAGACCAATTGAGATTATCATTAGCTCAAGCACAGGCAATGCCAATTACCCAAGAAATATAATATTGCTAGAGGAGAGCTCAAATCTAGTAATCTTTGAGAGATATTTGGGTGAAGGGGAATATATTAATAATTCGGTAACTGAGATAATTGTTAAAGATAATGCAAATCTTGGACATTACCGTATTCAGGCAGAAGATTTAAATGCTTATCATGTTGCAATGACTTCTTTGACTATTGCTAAATCCGCTAAATATGATGGATTTACTTTGACTACTGGGGCGAAACTATCTCGCAATGAAATCTATACCAAGATGATTGATGCTGATAGCTCTTGTAATTTAAATGGTATTTATATGGTTCAAGCGAAGCAACATGCAGATACTACTATTTTAGTAGAGCATTTTGAGCCAAATTGTGTATCAAAACAAAATTACAAAGGCTTAATTGATGATCATGCCAAAGGTGTATTCCAAGGCAAGATTAAGGTTAATCGTAAGGCTCAGCTAACTGATGGTTATCAGCTAAACAATGCTTTGCTATTATCAGATAATGCGGAGATTAATGTTAAACCAGAATTAGAAATCTATGCTGATGATGTTAAATGTAGCCATGGAGCGACTTCTGGAGCATTGGATGAAACAGGGTTATTTTATTTAACTTCACGTGGGATTAATCCAACGGATGCAAGAAAAATGATAATCAAATCATTTATCTCAACCGTTATTGAAGATATTGAATTTGATGAATTAAAATCTATATTATCATTAGAAACTGATAAATGGTTGGATCGCTAAATATGATGGCAAATGAGAAAATAACAATAGATAATGGGTTTGACGTTGAAAGAATAAGGGCAGATTTCCCAATTCTATCAAAGAAAATCCGTGGTAAAGATTTGGTTTGGTTAGATTCCGCATCGAGTGCTCAAAAGCCATTATCAGTTATTGAAGACATGGATAAAGTATACCGTGAATTTTACGCCAATGTTCATCGTGGAGTTTATAAATTCAGTCAAGAGACTACTATATTAGTTGAAAGCTCAAGAGCCACCGTTGCCAAATTCTTAAATAGTAATTCAGATAAAGAGATTATATTTACCAGAAATGCGACCGAGGCTATCAATTTAGTTGCAAGCTCTTGGGGTAATAAATTCTTAAAATCTGGTGATGAAGTAATTATCTCGAGCTTAGAGCATCACGCAAATATTGTGCCTTGGCATTTCCTGCGTGAGAATTTAGGCATTGAGATTAAAGTAATTCCATTATTAGAAAATGGTGATTTGGATATGGATGCATATAAATCCATGCTATCCGATAAAGTGAAAATGGTTGCTTGTACCCAAATGTCAAACGCAATTGGTACAATTGTTGATGTAAAAGAGATTATTAGCCTAGCCAAAGAACATGGAGCGAAAACATTAATTGATGGCAGCCAAGCTGTTGTTCATTTGGATGTTGATGTTAGCGATCTTGATTGTGATTTTTATGTTTTTACAGGTCATAAACTATATGGCCCATCTGGGGTTGGAGTTTTATACGGTAAGTTTGATATCTTAAATTCAATGCCTCCTTATCAAGGTGGTGGGGAAATGATTGAAACGGTTGCTTTTGATAAAATAACTTATAAAGAAGCTCCATATCGATTTGAAGCAGGAACTCCTGCCATCGTTGAGATTATCGGTTTGAAATCAGCAATCGAATATATGAATGGATTTTGTAAAAAAGATATTAGAGAGCATGAAGATTACTTGCTAAATCTTGCAATAACAGAAATGGCAAAGATTGATGGCGTTAATATAATTGCCAATCCAAGTAATAGAGCAGGGCTGGTATCATTTACAATTGATAATATCCACCCGCATGATATTGCCACAATATTTGATCAAATGGGTATAGCAGTTCGAGCAGGACAGCATTGTGCAGAACCTTTGCTTAATTTATTAGGGGTTAAGGCAACAGTTAGAGCTTCGTTTGGTATCTATAATAATAAGCAAGATGTGGATGCATTAATAACTGCAATTCATAAAACAATTAAAATTTTTGGATAAAATAACATGAGTAATTTAGCAATGAATGATGAGACCCCAGAAGATTTTGACCCAGAAATGGAAGAACTATCATTTCCTCCATATACTGAAGCAACCACAGATCATGTATTATGGGGTAAAATCAGTGCAGGTTTAAAAGGCGTCTATGATCCAGAGATTCCAGTTAGTATCTATGAGCTAGGTTTATTATATAAGATTGATATAAGCCATGAGAATAATGATGTTTATGTTGAGATGACCCTAACTGCCCCAGGTTGTCCAGTTGCAGAAGAGATGCCACAAATGGTAAAAGATGGTATAAAGGATATTGAAGGTATTGGTGATATAGAAGTTGATATAGTTTGGGACCCACCATGGGATCCATCAAAAATGGCAGAAACTGCAAAATTACAATTAAATATGTTTTAAGGAGATAAATGACCATGGCAAAAGATATTTTAACATTCACCGATAATGCAAAAACCAGAATAAAAGAAATTTTGGATAATGCCGATGATAAAGTAATCGGGGTTAAATTTGGGGTTAAAACTCAAGGCTGTACAGGTAAAGCATATACTGTTGAATATGTAGAAGAAGCCCAACAATTCGATCAAAAAATCGAAGTTGACGGCATGAAAGTATTTATATCTCCAGATTCAATGTTATTCTTACTTGGCACCGAAGTTGATTTTAAAGAAGGCGATTTAGGTCAAAAAGCATTCGAATTCAATAATCCAAATGCAGGAGATGCCTGTGGCTGTGGTGAATCATTCGAAATGAAACAAGCCGAAAACCAAGCCAAACAAAAAGCATCCCAATCAGTAGACGCCAATCAAAAAGGCGGCGTACAAAAATATACACCGCCTAAGATTTGAATTTATTGGGTATTTTTTGTAATAAATATCTTTGGCATATTGATATCGCTAGCTCAAATAAAAAGGTCAAGTTAAATTAATAACTGGACCTTTTTAAAAGCTTTAATGCTTAAATCAGATATTATCTATCTAATGCGAAGCTGATTTTTACAGTTACGCGGAATTTTGTTATTTTGCCGTCTTCTACAACTGCGTTTTGTTCTTTTACGTAGACTGATTTAATGTTTTTTACTGATTTTGAAGCTTCTGTAACTGCAGATCTTGTTGCATCTTCCCAAGAGCTACTTGAT
>CALDHH010000069.1 GCA_937941575.1 uncultured Alphaproteobacteria bacterium
CCATTATGGACAACTGCAACTTTATCAGTTGCATGTGGGTGGGCGTTGTTCTCAGTAGGGCCTCCATGAGTTGCCCATCTTGTGTGACCAATTCCGATTGAACCAGATAATTCATCATTAGCAACTTTTAAAGATAGGTTCTTTAACTTACCTTGTGCTCGGCGTCTACCGATTTTACCATTATAGATTGTGGCAATTCCGGCACTATCATATCCACGATATTCTAATCTTTTTAAACCTTCTATTAATAAAGGTGATGCTGCATTCTTACTTAAAACTCCGACTATTCCGCACATTATGAATTATCCTTTTTCTTCTGTTGTTTATCTTTAAATTTTTTGGCCCAACCGCTGATATTCTTCGTATCTGCACGGGTTAGGCTTAGATCATTTTCTGGTACATTTTTTGTAATACAACTAGCTGCACCAATAATTGTGTTATTACCAATTTCAACTGGTGCGACCAAGGCTGTATTCGAGCCTATAAATGCATTATCACCAATTATTGTTTTATATTTAAAAAAACCGTCATAATTACAAGTAATTGTACCTGCACCTATATTCGATTTCTCACCAATCTCTGCATCACCAATATATGATAGATGCGGTAATTTAGAACCTTTACCAATCGTGGATTTTTTTACTTCTACGAAATTGCCAATTTTCACATCTTCGCCAATTTCTGCATCTGGGCGTAATCTTGCGAATGGTCCTATGCTCGCTCTATCAGCAATTCTACAGCCTTCTAGATGTGAGAATGGGTGAATAGTTACATTATTGGCAATTTCAACCCCTTTGCCGAAAAATACATTTGGGTAAATAGTAACATCACGCCCAATCTTTGTATCATATGAGAAATATGTGGTTATTGGGTCTATTAAAGTAACGCCATCTTCCATGAATTTATTTCTATATCGCATCTGCAATTTATATTCTAATTTAGCCAGATCATTCTTGGAATTAGCGCCTTCCATATCTTCGGGTAATACAATTGCAACCCTAGTAATACGATTATCTAGCTTGGCAATTTGCGGTAGATCAGTTAGGTAATATTCGCCTTGGGCATTATTATTACCAATTTTATGGAGCCATTTAAATAAATTCTTACTCTCAGCACAAACAATACCACCATTGCAAAAATGGATATTCTTTTCACGCTCATCAGCGTCTTTGAATTCAACAATCTTGCTTAAAATTCCATCATCATTAACAACCATACGGCCGTAATATCCCGGATTATCTGGGAACATACCTGAGAATACTAAGCCAGTATCATCGCTTTCTTGCCTTTTATGGATCATGTCTTTGATGTTTTTTGCACGGATTAATGGGCTATCACCAAATAGCACTAGTACATCACCATTGAAATCTTTAAGCTCCGCCTCTGCCGCCAAAACAGCGCCACCTGTACCATTAGCAACTTCTTGGATTACGCATTGATGTGGTGCTGCTTCAATTCGCATTGCATCCATATCATTACCAATTACCACGATTATTTTCTCTGGATTTAATTGTTCTGCAGTGCCGATAACATGCGATAACATTGAACGACCAGCAAGCTTATGCAATGGTTTGGGAATATCAGACTTCATCCGAGACCCAGAACCAGCTGCTAATATTACACATGCAAGATTATTCTTCATATTCTACCCAATACAATTAATTTTATAATCAACATAATTGCAGAATACCCACAACCATATCAAATCACAATTTATTACGTTTAATTACAAAGGTAGAATATACGGGTTTTTTGGAGTTTTTTCAATGGTTAAGTTAAATATTAGACGCTTTATTCTTTGATGATAAAGCTTTCTTTAATTTATTAATATAATCTAGTTTCTCTTTGCTAGTATCTAAGAAGGTAGAAAAGCATCTTGGGTTGTCTATAATTTCTTGTTCATTGCCTTTAGTATAATGCACTTTTGCAAAACTCTGCCCAAGTTTGAAAATACTTTCCTGTAAATTTGAATTGCTATATGTTCTAAGCTTCTTATCATAGCCCTTATTAGTAAGATATTCATGTTGAGATGTTTTTACATTGGGTTTCTTGTTATTCTCTGTCTCTGCCGGATACTTTGTGCCTCGTATTAACTGTTGCTCTAATCCAGAGATGAATAAGTCCATGTAATAATCATCATAAAACTGAATCTCTTCATCATCTGATATCCATGCATTAAACCCATTTAGTAGTATTTCTGTGTTGTCATTTCCTTTATTGTTTTGAGTAATTTCCTTTGTAACTGCAAAGTTGCTATCAACTTGTGCAATCAATGGCTTTATCATACCAGATTTGCTTAGTTGTAATGCATGCAAAGCTTGATGAGTATAACAATCAGCCTCCAAAAGCCTGCGAAAATAAATATATGGCTCAATATCCATATTATTTAAACTTAAAAATAGCCCATTCTTATCCTGCCAAGCGTGCCTTAATTCATGCATAAGTACTGATATTTGAAAATGAAAATCTTTATTAGCATTAATACAGACGCTCATAGAACTTGGTAGATAATATCCGGGAAGGTCAGTTTTATGATCCATCAAGATTTTAATTTTATTATCTTTAATAAACTGCAAGGCTTCCCTACCCATTTCCGTTTTGCTAAAAACCTTTTTCAGACGGTTTATTTTTTGTGCATCATCCTTCTTACGCTGCTTGCTATGACTGTCCAAAATATCCTTTATCGATTCAAGGAATTCTTTTTGTTGTAATCTATCTATTTTGTTTTCAGATTTTGTCATTTTTTTGCTTTTTCTTAATATTAATTATTGTTTTTGTGTTTAGATATTTATTAGATGTTAGTTACTTTATCCTGGTCGATAGAGCTTTTCTTAATTTATTAACATGACCAAGCTTTTTTACACTGCTCTTTAAAAATATAGAAAAACATCTTGGGTTATTTAAAATTTCTTGTTCATTGCCTTCGGTGTAATTAACTTTGGCAAAGCTTTCACCAAGTTTTAATAGATTATTAGAAATATCTATTTCATCAGGGCTTAAGCTTTTACAATTATATCCATCAGCTGTTATATATTCAAAACTAAAAGTGCCTGTTTTCTTTTGTTCTTCTTTTGTTTGGTCTTTTAAAATGTTTATATCTTCTTTGGGTTTAAGTATGTTTTCTATTCCTCTAATCAACGTA
>CALDHH010000070.1 GCA_937941575.1 uncultured Alphaproteobacteria bacterium
CGGCGCGATAAGCAATGGTATGGAATTAATGGAAGACATGGGTGATGAATTCATGGAAGATTCATTAAGTTTAATTAGCTCAAGTAGTGAACAAGCGGCTTTTAAATTAAAAGTATTCAGGCTTGCTTATGGTGCATCTGGCGCAGAAGATGGGATTGATCCTGATTTAATGCGCGATGCATTCAAAGGCATGATCGATGGTAGCCGTAATGAGATTGAATGGGCAGATGATATAAAAGAAAACTTTTGGGAAGCACCAAAAGGGTTTATGAAAGTAGTTTTAAATCTTTTGGTTTTATCAGAAGAATGTAACCCATCAGGTGGCACAATGTTTGTTAACTGTAATGATGATAAATCTGGAATTACAATTAAAATTAATAGCAATAGAAATACTATATTCCATGATGGAGCTGAGGCTGCATTAAATGGAGATATTGCAGAAGATAAATTAGATGCTCGAAATGTCCATGCCTATATAACATCCAAATTTGCAGAACATTATGGCTTTTCTTTAAGCTTTGAACTGAATGATGACGCTTTGTTCTTTAGAATTTTAAAATAAAAAAATTATTTTTAAAATGCTAACAGAAATTTAACTACTCGCTGTCATTGTTGTAACAGTTGAGAAATTTTTTAGTGGAACGAATATGGATGATCTAGTACAAGAGTTTTTAGAGGAAACAGGTGAAGGTTTAGCAGAACTTGATGGCGATATAGTCATGCTTGAGCAAAACCCGAATGATGAGCAATTGATTGGTAAGATTTTTAGAATTGTACATACAATCAAGGGTACATGTGGATTTTTAGGGTTACCAAGGTTGGAGACCGTGGCACATAGAGGCGAAAATGTTCTTGGGCGTTTCCGAGACAAAGATTTAGAAGTAACTGCGGAATATGTAAGCTTAATCCTAGAATCACTAGATAGAATTAAATTAATTGTTGAGGGTATTGCTGAAACGGGATCTGAGCCAGAAGGTGATGATAGTGAATTATTAGCAAAGCTAGATTTCGTATATGAAGGTAAAGTTGTTGAAGACACAGCAACGGATTCACCGCCTGCAACACCGATAGATGACGAAGCATCACCACTGAAAGATGTTCCAATTGATGCAGATTTAAGTTTTGATGACTTGGATGCTTTATTTGAAGAAGATAATGCTTTAAGTCGTGGAGATGCTCTAGTTGAAGAAGTTGAGACTCCTGAAGCACCAGAAGAAATAATAAAGGTAGAGCCAAAGGCTGAGCTAAAAAAAGAAGTTAAAAAAGAGCCTGCTGCTGCGGCTAAAAAAGCTGCTCCTGTTGCTACTCAACAAAGTTTACGTGTGAATGTGCAAGTATTAGAAGAATTAATGACAATGGTAAGTGAGCTTGTTTTAACAAGAAACCAGTTGTTACAAACCGCAAGAACTTATGGTGATAGCGAGTTTACTATCCCATTACAGAATTTAAACCAAGTTGTATCTGAGCTTCAAGAAGGCGTGATGAAAACTCGAATGCAGCCTGTCGGTAGTGCATGGGGTAAGTTACCAAGAATTATCAGAGATTTATCAGTTGATTTGGGTAAGAAGATTAATTTAAAAATGACTGGTGAAGAAACTGAACTTGATAGACAAGTATTAGAATTAATTAAAGATCCGCTAACCCATATGGTAAGAAATTCTGGAGATCATGGTATTGAAACACCAGAAGAAAGAATTGCAGTAGGAAAAAGTCCAGAAGGTGTGATTAGTTTGGATGCTTATCATGAAGGTGGGCATATAATTATTAAGATTGCTGATGATGGTAAGGGATTATCTTCTGAAAAGATTAGACAAAAGGCAATTGATAATAATGTTGCAACGGCACAAGAATTAGAAGAAATGTCAGAACAACAAATTCAACAATTCATATTCCATGCTGGGTTTTCAACTGCGGAGCAAGTAACTGCAGTATCTGGTCGTGGTGTTGGTATGGACGTGGTTCGTACAAATATTGAAAAAATTGGTGGTAATATTGATCTTAAATCAGTTGAAGGCAAGGGATCGACCTTCGTTATCAAAATACCTTTAACTTTGGCAATCGTATCTGCATTAATTGTAGAAGTTGCTGGACAAAGATATGCAATGCCACAAATAAGTGTACAAGAATTAGTAAGGATTTCAGAAGATAGTGACCATAGTATGGAGACTATTAAAGGATCAGCTGTCCTAAGATTAAGAGATAGTTTATTGCCACTTATTGCCTTAAAAGATTTATTGAAAGTTAATAATCCAGAGCAGATAAAAGACGTCTTGGAGAATAATGAAGAAGATAATGTAATTAGCTTAGAAGATAAATTAAAATCACCAAATCACTATATTATTGTGGCCCATGTTGGATCATATAGTTTCGGTATTATCGTTGATAAAGTATTTGATACTGAAGAGATAGTTGTAAAACCATTATCACCAATCTTAAGCAATCTACCATTATATGCGGGAAATACAATTCTGGGTGATGGTAGCGTAATTATGATTTTAGATCCAAATGGTATTGCTAATGCTATGGGTGAAATTGCGATGGTTGATGTTGAAGATAAGAATGTAGATGAAGAAGAACTCGATGATGCAAAACGTAAAATCTCCCTACTGACATTCAATGCAGAAGGTGAAACTTTAAAAGCGGTTCCATTATCTTTGGTATCAAGATTAGAAGAGTTTAATATTGCTGATATAGAAGAATCTGGGGGCCAAAAAGTTATTCAATATCGTGATCAATTAATGCCTTTACTGCCTTTCTCAAAAGGTTTTGAAATGGGAGAGAAAACTCAGCAAGTGTTAGTTTTCTTAGACCAAGGTAGGTCAATGGGTTTAATGGTTACAAATATTGTTGATATTGTGAGTGATGCTTTAAATATTGAATTTACTAGTGCTAAAGATGGTCTTCTAGGTAGTGCAATTATTAAAGATGAAGCGATGGATGTAATTGATGTCGGACATTATCTTGGTCTTGCAAGCGGCGATTGGTTTAATCAAAGACAAAAAAACTCAGCAATGGATGCGACGAAAACAGAGCAAAAAATACTTATTGTTGATGATAGTCCATTCTTCCGCAATATGTTGGCTCCTTTTTTAAGTGTCGATGGGTATAGCGTTTTATCAGTAGATGGAGCTTTAGAAGCTTTGGAAATGATGGCAGATGGTAAAATGTTTGATTTAATCGTAAGTGATATCGAAATGCCAGATATGAATGGTTTTGAATTTGCAGATAAGGTGCGTTCAGAAGATAGCCCATGGAAAGATACGCCTATGATGGCATTATCATCTCATGCTGGACCAGAAGATATTAGCAAAGGTAAAGCAGCAGGATTTGATGAATATGTTGCAAAATTTGATAGAGATAATTTACTTGATAAGGTTTTAGAGACATTATCAAATAACAAATCTGTTGCAAAGGGTTAGAATATGAATGATGAAATAGAATATATAGAAAGCAACGAAACTGAATATTTAATGGTTATGATGGGGGATCAAGCATTCGGAATTCCTGTATTAGTCATCCAAGATGTTTTATCAAGCCAAAAAGTGACAAAGATTCCTTTATCAATTCCAGAAATTGAAGGTTCTTTGAATTTAAGGGGACGTATAGTAACTGCGATTAATATGTGTAAATATTTAAATATTGAAACATTAAACAGCCATGATAATACCAAAGATATGAGCATAGTTGTTGAGCATAATAAATATTTATATAGTCTAATCGTTGATAAAGTGGGCGATGTATTATCATTGCCAAATAATAAAATTGAGAAAAACCCAGTAACATTAGATACAGCATTAAAAGAAATATCATCAGGTATTTACAGACTTGAAGATAGGCTTTTAATAGTTCTTGATGTGATTGGTTTTTTAAATAGTTTATGTAAGGAAGAAGTAGCTTAAATTTGCAACTGGGGGAAAAATGAAAACTTGTTTAATAGTAGATGATAGTAGGGTGGTTAGAAAAGTCGCTCGTAGAATTTTAGAAGAGCTGGAATTCAGCTGTTTAGAAGCAGAAGATGGTCAAAAAGCAATGGATTCATGTGCCGAGGCAATGCCGGATGCGATATTACTTGATTGGAATATGCCTGTGATGAATGGTATTGAATTTTTGAGAGCTTTAAGGGCTAGCGAAGGTGGAGATTTTCCAAAAGTTGTGTTTTGTACAACTGAGAATGAATTTTCATTTATTCAAGAAGCTTTAATGGCTGGTGCTAATGAATATGTGATGAAACCATTCGATAAAGAGATTATTGAAGGAAAATTCCAACAAGTTGGTCTTTTATAATTTAACATTATCCAAGGAATATGCCTTTTATGAGTGATGGCAAAATAAAAGTAATGGTCGTTGACGATTCCGCTGTAATACGTGGATTCTTAAGCCGATATTTGAAGGAAGATGACATGATTGATGTTGTCTGCTCTGCTTATAATGGTATCGTTGCTTTAAAGAACATGGATAGATATGATCTTGATGTAATAATCTTGGATATTGAAATGCCGGAAATGGATGGCATGACTGCTCTTCCTCTTATTCTGGAAAAAGATAAAAATGTTCAAGTAATTATCGCATCAACTTTAACGCAAAGAAACGCTGATATCACTTTGAAGGCTTTGCAAATAGGGGCTGCTGAATGTTTGGCAAAACCAACAAGTGCAGAGCTTAACACTTCCGATAATTTTAAAAGAGATCTGATTGAAAAGACTAAGGCATTAGGGCTATATTCTAATAGAAAAAAAGGGATTAAGCTTAATCCTGTAATATCTGATAAAAAACCGGATAGTAATAAAATAATTATAAATGATGGTGAAGTTAAATTAAGGTTAGAGAAATATAGAGGTCATATTGATGCAATCGCAATTGGATCTTCTACTGGTGGCCCGCAAGCTTTAACAAATGTAATCACAAATTTAAAGTGCCATAAAATTACTCAGCCAATATTTATAACTCAACATATGCCAGCAACATTTACTAAAATATTAGCAGCCAATTTACAAAAAGTTAGTGATATTGAATGTAAAGAGGCAGAGCATGATGAGATTGTAAGGGGCGGAGTTATATATATTGCCCCAGGTGACTATCATATGCTTATTGAAAAAGATGGCTTGAATAAAAAAATAGTACTGAACCAAGAAGCTCCAGAGAATTTTTGTCGTCCATCGGTAGATCCAATGTTACGGAGTTTGAACTCTGCCTATGGCAATAAAATATTAATGGTAATGCTAACGGGTATGGGACATGACGGTTTGGACGAAACGACAAAATTGGCTGGAATTGATGCTAATATAATTGCACAGAATAGAGAAACAAGTGTTGTATGGGGAATGCCCGGTGCAATTGCGGTCAAGGGTCTGTGTAATAAAATATTACCATTAGATGAGATTGCAACAAATATAATAAGTTATGCGAAAAGATAATAGAAATTTAGTATAGGGAAATATAATGGAAGAGCGAATATTTAAAATTTACGAAGATTTCTTAAGAAAAGAATCCGGATTAGTTGTAACTATGGAGAAGGTATATCTTCTGGAATCTAGGCTTAACCCGATTGCTAAAAAACATAATTTGGCTGATTTAACTGAGTTGGCTAATAAAATTAAAACCAAGACTAATAAAGCAATAGAAAAAGAAGTGATGGAGGCAATGACCACCAATGAAACTTCTTTTTTCCGTGATATGCGTCCATTTGATAATTTAGAGAAAGTAATCTTGCCTTATTTTATTAAAAATAGAGCAAGTACTAAAAAGTTAAGAATATGGTCTGCCGCTTGTTCAAGTGGTCAGGAAGTATATTCAATTGCAATGATATTAAAAGAATGGGAAGCGAAGCTACCTGGCTGGAATATAGAAATTGTTGCATCTGATATATCCAAAGATATTATTGATAAAGCTGAAGCTGGTATATACACGCAGTTTGAAGTGCAAAGAGGTCTTCCCATTCAAAGATTAGTTAAATTCTTTGACCAAAAAGATGATAAATGGGTAATTAAAGACGAGCTGAAAGCGAAAATTAAATTTAAGGAAGCAAACTTACTGCAAGATATGAGTGCAATGGGTAATTTCGATATAGTTTTCTGTCGTAACGTGTTGATCTATTTCAATAGAGAAACCAAAGGCCAAGTATTAGACAATATTAGAAAAAGAATGCCAGATGATGGTGTGTTATTATTGGGTGGTGCAGAAACAGTGCTTGGAATAACTGAGACCTTCACTCCAATGGCAGGGCAATCTGGTATGTATATTGTTAAAGGCGG
>CALDHH010000071.1 GCA_937941575.1 uncultured Alphaproteobacteria bacterium
TTATGCCTATCTTCTGCCCACATGCGGATGAAGGTTAGTTTTTCGTCTTTTCTTATTTTAACTGTGCCATTTTGCAAGCCAATATAGGCAAATAGCTTTTCAACATTATCAAATTTATTATTTCTAAAGGTAATCACTGCACCTTTTGGACCCGCATCGACTTGTGAAACGCCTGCTTTCTTGGCTAATTGTTTAATCTCAACAATCTCAAGTAGGTTATCAACATCATCTGGCACTTCACCAAATCTATCAATTAGCTCAATTATGAAATTATTGATATCTTCTTTATTCTCAAGTTCCGCAATACGGCGATATATTCCAAGCCTTACATTTAGATCCTTAATATAGCTCTCTGGTATCATCACTGATATCCCAAGATTAATATTTGGTGTCCATTTATCGATAATATCAATATTGCCTTCTTTGGCAGCAGCCACGGCTTCTTCTAACATTTGTTGGTATAGCTCAACCCCAATTTCTTTGATATGGCCCGATTGTTCTTCACCAAGTAAATTACCTGATCCCCGAATATCCATGTCATGGCTTGCCAATTGGAACCCTGCTCCCAAAGTGTTTAATTGCTCAATCGCTTTTAAGCGCATAGATGCAGTTTTAGTCAGTTTCTTGGCAGGTTTATAAGACATATAAGCATAGGCTCTTATTTTTGACCGCCCTATTCTACCTCTTAATTGGTATAATTGAGCAAGCCCGAATAGCTCGGCTCGATGAATTACCATGGTATTTGCATTGGTGATGTCTAACCCAGATTCAACAATATTGGTTGATAGCAAGATATCATATTTACCATCATAGAAAGCATCAATTCGGTCTTCCAAGTCTTTCGGTAGCATTTGACCATGGGCGATTACTATTTTTAGCTCTGGCACCATTTCTTTTAAAATAGTTTCCATCTCGGCTAGATCTGCAATTCTTGGACAAACATAGAAGCTTTGACCGCCACGATGATATTCTCGCATTAATGCTTCTCTGATTATCATCTTATCAAATGGTAGAACAAAAGTTCTAACTGCTAATCTATCCACTGGTGGAGTTGCAATTAAGCTTAATTCCCGTACTCCTGCCAAGGCCAATTGTAACGTCCTTGGGATTGGTGTCGCGGTTAGAGTTAAGATATGAACATTCTCACGTAGATTTTTTAATCTCTCTTTTTGCTTAACTCCAAATCGTTGTTCTTCATCAACGATAAGTAGCCCTAAATTATTAAATTTAATATTCTCGCTTAATAAAGCATGCGTTCCAATTACGATATTAACATTACCATCTTCTAGTTCTTGTTTAGTCAGTTTTTGATTTTTTGCAGTCTCCAATCTTGATAATTGAGCGATGCGTAATGGGAAGCCTTTAAATCTTTCAATAAAACCTTGATAATGCTGGCGGCAAAGCAAAGTCGTTGGGGTTACAATTGCAACTTGATATCCTGCCATTGCTGCCACAAAAGCCGCCCTTAGGGCCACTTCGGTTTTACCAAATCCAACATCACCACAAACCAGACGATCCATTGCTTGTGGCAATTTCATATCATTTATAACGCTTTCAATTGAATTTAGCTGATCCTCAGTTTCATTATATGGGAATCTGGCACAAAATTCTTGGTAATCGCTTTCTGATATATTAATAGGCTCAGTTTTACGCAGAACCCTAGCCGCTGCAATTTTTAGCAATTCATCAGCCATTGCCATTAGGTCTTTTTTAATTCTAGCTTTTCTGGATTGCCAGCCTGCACCACCTAGTTTATCTAAAACAGCACCTGCATCTTCGGAGCCATATCTAGATAGAATTTCTAAATTCTCAACTGGTACAAATAATTTATCATCACCAAAATAAGTTAATTTAATAAAATCATGAGCTATGCCATCAATTGCCAAATTTTCTAAACCTTGGAATTGTCCGATACCATGTTCTTCATGGACCACATAATCACCAATATTTAATGTCGACATATCAGCAATAAAGTTCTCTGATTTTCTTTTTCTGCCTTTTGGTCTTGCCAGTCTATCGCCGAAAATATCTTGCTCAGTTATAAATACAAATTCTTCCGCAACAAAACCATGTTCCAAACCCATAACAATTGATGCGGTTTTATTTTTTGGCAATGCTACTACATCCGCCCAAGAATTAACTGAATTTGCATTGGTAATTCCATGTTCATTTAATAATTTATTTATTCGCTCTCTCGCACCATGACTATATGAAACAAAGACAATTCTTTTACCAAGATTAGCCATCTCAATTATATATTTTTTAATTTCATGGAATAAGTCTTCGTTTTTAGTTGCTCTAATATTACCAAAATCTTGAGCTTTGATAACTTGACAATCATTGGCATTTTCTAATGGAGCAGAAAAATTAAAAAAGCTTAATTTATCCAAGCCTTGGGTTTGAGCTAACCATTCCTTATCATCTAAATATAACATTTTAGATGGGATTGGGTTATATTTATTTGTATTGGCTCGCTCTTCAACTTCTTGCATTTCAATCCGAGATTGATAGAAATCTTCGATTTGTTCAATTCTCTCAATCCTTGCAATATCAACATCATTGGCAAAGGTAATTAGGCAATCTTCCTTACCGATATAATCAAATATAGTCTCCATCTTATCATAGAATAAAGGTAGCCAATGTTCCATTCCAGCATATTGTCTTTTATCTGATATTGATTGATATAGTAAATCATCATCTTTGATCGAGCCAAATAATTCTCGATATTTTGAACGGAAAGTTTTGATATATTTATCTTCCAAGAAGATCTCGGACGTTGGACGCAAAGTTATATTAGTTAATTTCTCACTGCTTACTTGGCTGTAAATATCAAATATTCTAATTTGCTCAATCTCATCGCCAAATAAATCAACCCTAATTGGGCTTTCTGTGCCAGATGGGAATATATCGATTAAGCCACCTCTAACTGCGAACTCCCCTGCTTCTTGGACAGTATCAACCCTGCTATATCCATTATTGGCAAGGTATAAATATAAATTATCCAAATCAATATTACTGCCAATTTTAAATGATAGGCTTGAATTTTGAAATTCTTCTCGGGCTGGTATTTTTTGGATAACGGCATTAACTGTAGTTAATATAACCCTTGGCTTATCTGATTTAGATGACATTTTTATTAATGCATCAACCCGCTCACCCAATATATCTGAATTTGGAGAAACTCGATCATAAGGCAAGCAATCCCAAGCAGGAAAACAAATGATTTCAATATCTTCATTAAAGAACTTAATCTGCTCTTTCAATGCCATCATATGGATATCATCCAAGGCAATATGAATTATTTGTTTATATTCGGATATTTTAGAAGATAGATAATAAGCATCATAACCATATGCCATTCCATATAATCTACTTCCTAAATCCAGCTCTTCTATTTTATCTGTATTCTGCATGATGGTTAAGTTTTTAGCATTAAAAATCCAATATAACAAATAAATTACTTGTAAAAACTGCTAAAATAACCACAATAATTATTATTAATTAATTTAAACATGGGGAGATGAAATATGGCTGAGCCAAAAATTGCAACACCAGTAGAAAAAGCAAAAGAAAAAATAGAAGAAATTAGAAAAGAAAATCCAGATATTGATAAAAATCTATCAAAGCTAAAAAGGAAATGGGCGACATTTGCCAATAAAATGCCTCTAACTGCCAAAACTACTCCAATATTATTAGGGTTTAATATGGCATTATGGGCAGTTCCAATGTTATTCATGCCTATCATGCCTTTGGTTGGCTTGGCAAGTTTTGGATTATCTTTGGCTTGGGCTTATTCAATTGTAAAAGATGCAATTGAATTACCAAAACGTAATGATAAAGATGAGATAACCACTTGGACAAATAAAGCAGGTCAAGATATTGAATCAACTCATGCTCAAAAACATATGTTGAAAACTTTGGAAATGCGCCTGATGGGACAATTTAATATATTCTCAAAGAAACCAGCACCAGAGAGTAAAGTATTAGAGATGATTGAATTATCCAAAGAAGGCATTGGTGAGATAAAAGTTAAGAAATTAAGCCCTTTTGGTAAAAAAACATTCGAATTTAGCTTAACCCCAGAAGGTTCAAAATCAAAGAAAACATTCTCTATGTAAAAAGTTGTTGACACATATGTAAAGATTATATATTCTCCTATTAATTAATAAATTTTTAGGAGAATATTTTTATGAGCAGAGAAATTGAAGAAGCAGTTGATAAATTAGAAGCAATTGCTAAGAAATCTAGCCTTAGTGAGAATTGGTTTGTCAATCGTCGTAATAGCTCTGTAGAAGGAGCCAAAGGAGATATTACAGACATAAAGGAAAGATTAGCAACGATGTCTAGTGCAGATGCTATATTTATGAACTATGTTGCAGATAGATTCAATGAGCTTTCAGAGAAGCTTGATAAAGTTCAAGCCGAGCTATCCGAATTAAAAGCTGCCCAAGATTTAAAACATAAGAAACAAAAAAATAGCAGAAAGTTAAGCTAAGGTTTTAAATTAAAATCGATCAATTTCTGCATAACATCCGAGCTATAATCACTAGGTACAGGATCTTTACCTGTTATCCAATTATATAAATCAGGGTCATTATTAATTAATATTTCTTCATATTGATTTAATTCATCTTCGCTAAAATCAAAAACATGGGCATCTGCGAATTTACCCAATATTAAATCAATCTCTCGGGTTCCCCGATGCCAACTACGGAATTTTAGCTTTTTACGCTTAATATTTACTTTATCTAAATTATCATTCATAATCTGACCTAACTTTTAAAAATATAGTTAAGGTATAAAATAATGAAAAAATTAATCAAGGAAAACTTTGTTTTATTAATGGGAATATTATTACCAGTGGTTTTAATAATTGCATTTAGCATCAGTAATAAACTATCCACTCTGAATGTTGAAAAGACAAAATATGATTTTCTATTCTCAACGAAAGGTTATTCAAATAGCCGTGCTAACCCAGAGAAACTACAGGTTAGGTTTATTGTCAAAGATAATCAATTATATGCAAGAGTTAGCAAACCAAAAAATAGCTATAATCAAAACACCACCCTATATAGATATAATTCAGCCGAAGATGATATCGAAGAGTTAGATTTTGAATTTACGACTGAAATGGAAAAAATGGAAGAAGGTGATAAGAAAGATTATTTGGTAGAATCTACACAAGATTTAAAACTAAGAAAGAGTGCCGTGTCAGAAGATGGTTATAGATATCAATATTCATATGGTCGTGGTCGTGGATTAATGGGCGGTATTTTTGGCTTTGGCTATAATTCAAGGCAAAGGCATTCTATTGAGAAAAGCAGAAATAGCCGCTATCCAATTTTAATAAATAATAACTTTCCTTATAAGCATAGCAAATTGGACTTCATTAGCTGGGTAAAAAATAATGAATAAAATTAATGCGATAGAAGAAATTGTTAAGATATTAGAAACTCATAAGATTAAATTAAATGAGATTCAAGAATATTTAGATATTGATAGTAACCTAGATGAAGCCGATAAAAGTTTGAAACTTGGGACATCTATTATCACCAAAGTTTTATCATATATTGGTGGCATATTAATATTCTCTGGTATCGCAATATTTATTGAAAGCAATTGGAAAGACATGACCCCACTTGCACGAGTTATTATAACTTTGGGTACTGGATTTACTGCTTATTTAATTGCTGTTGCTTTTTGTAAAGATGCTAAGTTTGAAAGATTTGCAACGCCCCTATTTATAATATCAGGATTCCTACAACCACTTGGAATATTTGTAATGTTACAAGAATATTCCAAAGGTGGTAATGAATTACATGGTATATTATTTATGGCTTCATTCATGTTAATTCAACAATTATTAACTTATTTTGCATTGAATAGAACTGTTCTATTATCCACATCATTAATATTTGGTTCAATAGTATTCGGCACTATTTGTGATTTAATAGACTGGAGCTCAGAAGAAGAAATTGTGTTTATCTATGGTATTTCAATGTTATGCATTACTTACGCAATTGATAAAACCAGAGATCGCGACATCACGCCATTTTGGTATTTCATATCATCCTTTGCCTTTCTTGGCGGTGGTCGTGTTTTATTTGATAATAGTGGCGGTGATATTATATTTGCTGGCTTGGCTGCATTTATCGTTTATCTAAGCACTGTGCTAAAAAGTCGTACATTGCTAACTATGGGTACAATTGCATTATTATTCTATATTGGTGAGAAATTTTCTAATATGCTAAACGGTTCATCAATGTTAATTACCATGGGCTTTATCTGTATTGCTGTTGGTGTTGGTGCCATGAAAATTAACCAGAAATTTATAAAAGCAGAATAATCAATGTCGAGACCCTTTATATTAGATAGCTTATTTATAAGCGTTAAATCGTTAAACGGTATCGGTCCAATGTTGCAGAAACTATACGAGAAATTTTTAGGCGGCAAGATAGTTGATTTATTATTTCATGTGCCCTCTGGCTTAATTGACCGAAGATTTTCACCAAAGATCATGGATTCAATTGATGGTCAAATCGCGAGCATCATAATAGAAGTCCAAGAACATATTCCAGCAGAACATAGATCAAGGCCATATAAAATTACTGGAATTGATAGCACAGGCTCAATTGAGATTATATTTTTCAATGCCAATAAAAAATATCTTGAAAGCCAATTACCAATTGGAGAGATGCGAATAATTAGCGGTAAAGTAGATTACTATCAATCAATGCCCCAAATGATGCATCCCGATATAATTGCAAGATTGGATGAGAAAGAATTAGTTCAAACGGTGGAGCCAATCTATCCATTAACCGCAGGAATTACTCATAAGACAATGTTAAAAGCCATTCGCTTTGCCAAAGAAAATATCCCTGATTTAGATGAATGGATTGATGAAGCTTATTTAAAAAAGAACAAATGGGAAAGTTGGAAAAGCTCATTAACAAAACTGCATAATCCAGAAGAGCTAGATGATTTAGAAGCCCATACTAAATTCAGAGAAAGATTGGCTTATGATGAATTACTAGCTAATCAATTAGCCCTGCAAATTGTCCGCTCAAAAACTCAAAAGAAACAGGGGAGAAGTTTTAAACCGAATGAAAGATTGATAGATAAAGCATTAAAATCATTGCCTTTCACCTTAACAAATGGACAATTAGAAGCAATTGATATTATCCGCCAAGACATGGCAAAAGATTTAAAAATGCTCCGATTACTTCAAGGTGATGTTGGTTCTGGAAAAACTATCGTTGCTTTTTTTGCGATGCTAAATGCCATTGGTGCTAATACCCAAGCAGCAATAATGGCACCGACTGAAATTCTTGCCAATCAGCATATGGAATCTATCTCTGAAATTGCTGATAAACTGGGTTTAAAAACTATTTTACTTACTGGTCGTGATAAAGGTAAGAAGCGAGAAGCAAAATTAGAACAAATAAATTCAGGGGAAATTAATATTATAATTGGAACTCATGCTTTATTTCAAAAAGATGTTGAATTTCATGATCTAGGTCTTGCAATAATTGACGAACAGCATCGCTTTGGCGTTCATCAAAGATTAACTCTATCTGAAAAAGGAGTTAAATCTGATATGTTGGTAATGACTGCGACCCCTATCCCACGTACATTATCATTAACAATTTATGGCGATATGGATATCAGCATTTTAAGAGAAAAACCGGTGGGTAGATTGCCAATCCAAACAAGCTTAATTCCCCTATCTAAATTGGAAACTGTCTTTGCTGGTATAAAAAGAAAACTCGATGATAAAGAGCAAATATATTGGGTATGCCCATTAGTCGAAGAATCTGAAAAGCTAGATCTAGCTGCAGCGGAAGATCGCTTTATAAGTTTAGAACAAGTATTTGGGGATAAAGTAGGATTAGTCCATGGCAGAATGAAGCCAGCTGAAAAAGATGCTGTGATGCAAAGATTTAGCAATCATGAAATATCTGTTCTGGTATCAACCACAGTTATCGAAGTTGGAGTAAATGTTCCAAATGCGACCGTTATGATATTGGAACATGCCGAGAGATTTGGTCTATCCCAAATCCACCAATTAAGGGGGCGAGTTGGTCGTGGTGATAAACCATCTTCTTGTATATTACTCTATAAACAGAATTTAAATGAAACTGCCAAGAAAAGATTGCAGACTATTCGAGATACCGAAGATGGCTTTATAATTGCTGAAGAAGATTTAAAACTGCGTGGCACAGGTGAGATTTTAGGTACAAAACAAAGTGGATTTCCAGATACTAGATTAGCAATATTATCAGAACATGGTGATCTATTAGCCACCGCCCAAGATGATGCAAGATTAATAATGCATAATGACCCCAAATTAACTTCCAAACGTGGGCAAGCTTTACGCACCCTGCTCTATCTTTTTGAAAAAGATGCTACGATAAAATATATTGCATCTGGATAATTTATACCCTTGTATATATCTAATTCTTCTTTATCATTTAATTAATATATTAGAGTGTGTGCGTTTTTATTGTTGAATTTTTTTAAGTTTTACCAATCTAAGGGAGACTATGATGTCGAATGCAGCCAAGTTAAATATTTCACAGGATAATGATATGAATAAAAAATGGTCATATAATTTTGGAGCCAATAATTGTGATGGTTCTGCCGAGTTAAAAAATTTACTTGGAGGTAAAGGAGCAAATCTTGCAGAAATGGCTTCTCTTGGATTACCAGTCCCACCGGGATTTACTTTATCAACTGAAATATGTACCTATTTTTACCAAAATTCTGAACAATATCCAGCCGAGCTTTCTTCTCAAATATCCAGCTCTTTAAAGTTAATTGAACAAGAATTAGATATGAAATTTGGCGATGTAAATAATCCGCTATTATTATCGGTTAGATCAGGTGCTAGAATATCAATGCCGGGGATGATGGACACCGTATTAAATCTTGGATTGAATGATGAAACTGTCGAAGGATTAGCCACAAGAAGTGGTGATAAAAGATTTGCTTATGATAGTTACCGCAGATTTATC
>CALDHH010000072.1 GCA_937941575.1 uncultured Alphaproteobacteria bacterium
TACCAAATTTTGAATTACTAAGCTTATCCATAAGCTGAAAGGATAGTTCTTCAGCTTTTTTATCTTTACCATCTACATATAGCCAATTAGCTCCAATCATTAAGATATCCCTTTCTACTTCATGATTATCCATGGCATAGATTGCACTTTTAAAATCTTTTTCCATTATAGCTTTATAGAAGCTTACTTCTTTTTTTGAGAAGATCGAATTATATAATTCTTTTATGTTAGGTATTTTCATTTTAGCCTTCTATTATTAAATTAGTTATATTACATAAATAACATTATAGAGTTAATTAGTCAACTAAAATATGAAAATAGCTATAACCAAGAATTATCCCTATTAATCTTTTTATTTTTAAATGCGAGTTTTGCACCACGATAACATCTAATTAACCACCATAACAGAACAGGAATCATGGTGATAAGCTTGATATTATTTAACTTCTCTAAGTTCCTGGTTACAAATTCGATTGATAATTGCTGGGTACCACTACCCAAATTGGTAACTGAGTTTTGCATGAATTCCATAAAATCGGTCATGGTTATAAATAGGATGGTAAATATAATGGTTGCAATTGGTAAAAATACTGCACCGCCAATCCAAAATGTTCTAACTAACCAAGTGAAATGGCTTTCATATATTGTGCCTTTGGCAGAGTTACGTTTGGCATAGGTTACAATAATTGCAATCAAGCCCATGATTGTCCCAAGGCTGGCCATTGCAAAACTTGCAAAACACATGATAAAGCCAGTGGCATAAACCATATATAGATATAATACTAATTCACGCAGTTTTTTTTCTCTATCTTGATTATCCATTATCTTCTTCCAAATAGTCTTTCAATGTCATTTAGCTTTAATTCAACATAAGTTGGACGGCCATGATTACATTGCCCAGAATATGGAGTATTTTCCATCTGACGGAGAAGGGAGTTCATCTCATCAATTCGCATTATACGACCTGCACGAATTGAACCATGGCAAGCCATTGTTGAACAGACTTCTTCTAATTTTTCTTTTAATGATAATGTTTCACCGTAATTAACTAAATCATCAGCAAGGTCATTCAATAATCTATCAGAATTAACATGACCTAACATTGCAGGTGTTTCATGTACAGCCAAGGCATTCGGTCCAAATTCTTCGATAATTAAACCCAGCTCTGCAAATTCAGTCTTATATTTTATTAATCTCTCGATTGAACTTTCTTCTAATTCAACGATATCTGGAATAAGTAATGCTTGTCTTGTAACGCCCGTTTGCTCGAGATCTTTTTTCATTTTCTCATATACTAATCTTTCATGGGCGGCATGTTGATCGGTTATTATAAAACCATCTTTTGTTTGTGAGATAATATAAGTCTCGTGCAATTGAGCTCTTGCAGCTCCCAAAGGATATTCTTCTGGATTAATATATTCTTGCGGTACATGATCTTGTGGAATATCTTGATAATCATAACGAGCCATAGGGGCTGCGTTAAAATCAGGCATCTCAGATTGGCTATAATTGCCTTGCCCATAATGCGACCCCAAATATTCTAATCCTTCCATTCCTTTACTATTTTTATGTGGATCTGGGTTTTGTCTATATTCACCATCCCATTCAGGTCTAATTTTGGCTAAAGTTTGATCTGCAACTGATGTTGATGCACGATGTCCAGATTCGGATAATGCATGTCTTAATGCTGATATTATCAATCCACGAACTAATCTTGAATCTCTAAATCTTACTTCCGTCTTGGCTGGGTGGACATTTATATCAATCTCTGAATAAGGGATATTTAAAAATAAGCATAACATTGGATGGCGATCACGAGCCAAGAAATCTGCATATGCAGCCCGAATTGCTCCAATTAATAACCGATCTTTAACAGGTCTACCATTTACAAATAAATATTGATGTTTTGCAGTTCCTTTATTTAAAGTAGGTAAGCCTGCATAGCCAGAGATAGTAATTCCTTCTCGCTCTCCATCAATCATCATGGCATTTTGAGTGAATTCTTTGCCCATTATAGCACCCAATCTCTCCAGCCTTGAATCTAGTAAATCTCCATTAGCTTGAGCAAGGGCAAGTGATTTTTTAGTATCATTAATAATATTAAAAGCAACATCTGGATAAGCCATTGCCAATCTTTTAATGGTCTCTTTAATATGCATAGCCTCAGTTCTGGGCGTTTTTAAGAATTTCAAACGAGCAGGGGTTGCATAAAACAAATCTCTAATTTCAATTTTGGTGCCATTGGTTAAAGAAGTGGGCTCTATCTCTGATTTATTACCGCCTTCTATATTAATTGCGATTGCTTCGGATTGTTCTTGTTTGGAGCTTATCCGCATCCGGCTGATCGCCCCAATCGATGGTAAGGCTTCACCACGGAATCCAAGGGTCGAGATATTAACTAGATCATCATCGGGAAGTTTTGATGTTACATGACGATCAACTGCGATTGCCAATGTTTCTTTATTCATGCCAATTCCATCATCTTTGATAGAAATCATGCTGCGCCCACCATCACGTAAAGTAATCTGGATATTTTTTGCGCCTGCATCGATTGAATTTTCTACTAATTCTTTTACTACGGCTGCTGGTCTTTCAATCACTTCACCTGCGGCGATTTGATTTACTAAATTCTCTGGTAATCTTCGTATATTAAACATTTAATTCTCTTTATCTATCCTGAATATCTACTGAATATACATTTTTATTTACGTCATGTCATATTAAATTAAGATTTTAATAATTTGTTATTTATTTAAAGATTATAATAAATATAGGGTAACTATAGTTTTCTGGGGAAATAATGCGTGAAATAAGTAATATAAAAGCCTTTACATTAGTAGAGATTGCGATAGTCATGACCATAATAGGTCTGCTTGTTGGTGGCGTATTAAAAGGTCAAAAAATGATTGAAAATGTTAAGATAACCAGAACAATTGCAGATTTACATTCATATAAGGCCGCAGCTGTTTCTTTTCGCGATCAGTTCTTACAATTTCCAGGTGATTTTAGTGCGGCCAGAACAAGATTACCAAATTGTTCTGTCGCAAATGAATGTTATAATGGTGTTGATGATGGCAGAATTAATCCAGTTGTGGGACCACCTTGGTTTGGAGGAGATTTAGCTCCAACATTTGAAGCAGAAGGCATTCAATTCTGGAAACATTTATCAGTGGGCGGATATATAACTAGTGTTAATGCGGGTGCAACTGAATTCGGCGGTGGTGAGAGCAATCCAAGTAATCCAATCCGTGGTTTCTATCACGTTTATTTTCCAACTAATTCGGCATTCGGCGATAGATTGAATGGTAATATATTAGCAATAAGAAAATCATTGAAGCCACCATATAATAATATCACAACCAATCCTTTTACGGCTTATCAGATGTGGCAGATTGATAAAAAAATGGATGATGGTAATGGCGCAACTGGACAGATTGCCTCGGAAGCTGTCGGTGGAGTGAATGTTGGTTGTGATAATGACGGTACTTACCATGTTGATGACCGGAGAACTAGTTGTGAGTTATATTTCTATTTCCTGAAATAACCCAATGGATCTAATCTGCAATTATCGCATTCTCTAAAATAGTTCCTTGCAGTAAAGCGTTCTTAAAATTAGCATCTTCGATAATTGCGTCAGTTAAATCAGCGTTCCGAAGGTCACAATCTTCAAAATTGGCCGAGGTTAAATCAGCACCTTTAAGATTGGCGCTCTGCAATTGTGCTTGACTGAGATCTGCATATCTAAAACAAGTCTTTTCAAGGTTAGTTTTTATCTTATTTACTGTGCCATCTTTATATTTAATTTCTAAATGGCTAAAATTTGCTTTCTTTAAGTCGGATTTGTTAAATATGCAATTGCTTAAGTTAGAACCTCTAAAATCTATAGTTTGCATTTTACAGTTACGAAAATCGGAACTAGCCAGGTTAGAACTTTGAAATTCAGCACCATTTAGATTTAGGCCAAGGAATACGGCATTAACCGCTTTTAAAGCGGTTAGTCTTTTACCAGACATATTACGAATAGAGCGCATATCATAATTGCTTAAATCCATCTGTGTGCCTTCACGACCAGAGGTCGCCACCCATTTCAAATGATTTTCTATTAATTCATCAATGGTTAAGGGCACTTCACCAAAATCTTTACCTATATTCTGATCGGATAGGCTGTTTTTAATATTACTGCCAAAGCTTTCAGTATGTGATGTATTTGATTCTGTTGTAATTGCAAAACTCATATCAGCATCTCTGATATCAGCACCGGTTAAATCTGCTTGATGTAAATCAGCATATTTAAAGCTAGATCCTTGTAGCTTGGCATCTAAAAATTTAGCATTATTCATCACTGCATCTGAAAAATCAGCATCATTTGCTCGGGCTTTATTAAAATTAGCGTAACTTAGGTCACTACCGGAAAATTCTACAGGGTCTTGGGCCATAGATGCATAAACATCTTTATCTTTTTCAATTTCTATTCTTTTATAGCCAATTAAGCCCTTTCTTAAATCAGAGTTACTAAAATCTGCAAAGGATAGATTTGCATTTTTAATTCTTGATCCTCTTAAATCAGCATTCTTAAATACTGCATTTTTCATGATTGTTTTAAAAAAGCTACAGCCAAATAGAGTAGCGCCTTCAAAATTTGCACTATTGAAGGTTGAGTTATTAAAAATACAACCAGTAAAATCAGATTGAGAAAGATTTTGATATTTAAAAGATAGATTAGATAAATTAATATCTTTCAATACTGCTCTTGCCCCACCAGGGACTCCAGTTAGGAACTTATTGTGTAATTCAATAATGTCATCTAATTCATATTGGGATAATGATTTTAAAGCTTCTGATTGTTGCATTTAGATTCGCTTTTTTTTAATTATCATTTAATATTTTGTCTAACTCGCCTGAATTGCTCAGAGCATTCAAATCATCAAAACCACCAATTGCTTTATCATTAATGAATATTTGTGGCACAGTTCTAGCACCAGGGTTTCTAGTAACCATTTCTTGTCTTTTATCCATGTCTTCATCAATTTTATATTCAGTAAATTCGATATTTTTTCTTTTTAGTAATTCTTTTGCTCTATCACAAAATGGACACACTCTTGTGCCATAAATTTCAACTTTTGCCATTTTTGTTAAGGCCTTTCCTAGTTTTCTTTAAGTGCTTTATGGTATAGTCCTTTATAAATAAAACCAAGTGTTTTATTTGGATTAAAAACCTGCTTGGTTTTACAGTCAAAGAACTATATAAAAACATATAGGAAATTTATTAATTTAAGCTGAAGGATAAAATAATGGCTATGGAATTAGAAGAATTAAAGCAAATCATTGAGGCCGGTATACCAGATGGCGAAGTTGTAATTGAAGATTTAAAAGGTGATGGAGAACATTATGCTGCTCACATTAAATCAGAATCGTTTAAGGGAATGACAAAAGTAAAACAGCACCAAATGGTTTACAAAGCTTTAGGTTTAAGAATGCCAGAAGTACACGCATTGGTAATTAATACTTCGTATTAATTGGTTCTTTTGGATCTTTTTACTTTAATATCGAATAAGCAATGGGCAACGTTTTTTGATAAGCCAATAGAGGAGCTTTCATTTCCTTTTATCTCATCACCTTTTCTTAAATAAGCTTTTGAGCATATTCTATATCTTTTTACAGTTCCCTTTTTAATCTGGCTACACCGGTTTTTCTCAGCTTCCTCTTTGTTTAGAGATTTACTGCTAGTTATATTAATGGCAATTTCTTTAAATTCAGATGTAAAAATATTCGGTGCATCTGGCCAAGGATTATCAGTTTTCTTTTGAATATTAACCACTTTACCAGTGATTGAACAAAGGTCATGGGCAGTAGGTGATGTTTTTGAAGCAATGTTTACATCTGGGGCTAAATCTTCGGAATAGCTACTAGTAACTCCCATAAATGATATTATAACAGCCAAACAAATTATTTTTTTTAAATTATGCATTAAACTTTCCTTTATAAAATCCTATAATTATATCTTAATTATAGGTCTAATTTATTTATTATATATTAATTAAGCTACACTTAATAGATCTTGTTGTCTTAAATCAACGGATACTAGCTGTGATACTCCTCGTTCTGACATGGTCACGCCATATAATCTATCCATTCGAGCCATGGTCATTCTATGATGAGTTATTACCAAGAATCTTGTGCCAGTCTCTTTTACGATATCTTCCAGTAATGAGCATACTCTATCAACATTACTATCATCAAGTGGTGCATCAATCTCGTCCAATACACAAATAGGGGCAGGGTTGGTTAAGAACATTGCAAAGATTAATGATATTGAGGTTAATGTTTGTTCACCGCCAGAGAATAATGATAATATTTGCATTTTCTTACCAGGTGGCTGAGCATAGATTTCTAAACCAGCATTTAAAGGGTCATCAGCGTCAGTCAATTCAAGATGAGCCGTTCCTCCGCCAAACAGACGAACAAATAATTTTTGGAAACTCTCATTAACTTTATCAAATGCGCCTAATAATCTTGCCCTTGCTTCTTTATTTAGCTTAGAGATAGCTTGACGTAGTTTGCCAATTGCTGCCATTAAATCATCTTTTTCTTTGGTCATATGGGTAAGCTCTTCTAATAATTCCCTTGATTCTACATCAGCACGCAGATTTACAGGGCCCATATTATTACGTTCATGGACAAGCTTATCCAATTTACTTTTAACTATCTCTTGCGCAGGAATTTCAGTTGTCTCAGGATCCATTTCAAATTTAGGCAGTAATTGATTGAAGTTGCAGGCAAATTTCTCATCAATTCTTTCATCAATATTATTAATAATGTTCTTTGCATTGCTAACATTTGCTTGGGCTAAAGCTCTGTCTTCTCTAGCATTGTTTAATATGGTCTCTTTGGCTTTTAATTCAGATTGAATTTCCCGGGCATTATTCTCGGTCTCCCTTAAATCATCAGATGCTTTATTTCTCTTTATATCAAATTCATTAATTTTATTTAAGAGGATTTCTTTTTCAGATGTAATATTATCCGGTCTAGAATTTAATTTATCTAGCCCTGAACTAGCTTGTTTAAGTCTTTCATTTAAATCAGATAACCGAGTTGAACTACGCTCACTTCTGCTCACCCATGATGCGATATTATTCTGGATTTCTTTTATTCTGCTTACGCGGTTATTATAACTAATTACAATTTGATTTAGTTTATTTTGCTCTTCTGAGAGGATGGATCTTTTATTTTGTAGTTCTAGCTTTAATATATCAATGCTAGCCCTTAACTCTAAATTATCACCAAATTCTAACAGGCTAGCTTGCTCATCTTTTAATTTAGTCTGGTCTTTAATCTTGTTATCTTCAACAGTCTTAATATTATGCTGTATTGAATTGATCTTATTAGTTATCTCCAAACTAGCTTTTTCTAGTTTTTCCTTGGATCTCTTATCTGCGTCAATCTCAGAATTTAAGCTATACAAATTATTATTAAGTTCTTTTTCTTGTGCCTGAATATTTAATCTTTGCTCAGTTAATGCATTAAATTTTAGCTCAGAATCTGCAACTGATTTTTGAGCTTCAACTAATTCTAGCTTTAATTCTTTTAATCTATTCTTCTGGCTTAATAAAATTGCTGAATTATCAGATAGCTCACCAAGAATAGTAAAACCATCCCATCTAAAAGCTTCTCCATTTTTAGTAACTAGAATTTGTCCTGTTTTCAATTTACCTTGCAATTCTATTGCTTGATTTGCATCTTCAATTATCCCTATCTGAGATAATGCTCTGGATAATTCCTTAGGAGCATCAACATAGTCTGAAATAGATTTTATATCTTCCGGTAGCTCAGCATCCACTGGACTAGATAAATATTCCCAAAATTTCTGTCCGTTATTACTAATCCCAGCCTGTAGATCAGATCCTAATGCAACGACAAGAGCTTTCTCATAGCCTTTGTCAACGGAGATTTTATCAAGGATAGGATCTCCAATTACATTGCTATCCTTGCTAGAATTAATTATATTTTCCAAGGCATTAGCTTCGGATTTTAATTCATTAAATTCCGATCTATATCCATTTAATGATAATTGTTTTTGATTATATTCTTCTTCTATTATGGTCTTATCTAAACTTGCCTTTTCTAAAGAAGTTTTTACTTCAGATAGCTTTTCTGATTTTGCCTGAATGTTAGAATTTAATTGGTGAATTAATTCTTGTTCAGAGTTGTTCTTATTTAACTCGGCATGTTCGATTTTTAATTGGTTTAGTTTATGATCCAAACCTTTTAAATTATCCTCTAAATAGCTTATCTCTTTTATATAAAACTTTTTATTGGTTTCTTTTTGTAATAAATCTTCGGTTAGGCTATTTAACTCTTCTTCTAATTTAATAATTAGATTTGATACATCATTTTTACTCTTCTCTGCATCGGATTTATCGGTATTAAAGCTTTGATCCGCCAATTCTAATATTTCTAATTCAGATCTTAATTTATTAATTTCCGTTTCAGATTCTACAGACATCTTGCCTTCGTTTTCGATATCGGTATTAATTTGTATAATTGTATTTTGAGTATTTTGGATGTCTTCTTGTAATTTCTTTTCTTCGGCTTCTAAATTACTAAATTTAATTTTTGCATGTTGTAATATTGCAGCTATATTCGCTTCTGCTTCTCTTAAATCAGGAGTGGTTGCATTTATATTAGTTAGTTTAGTAGTAAGCTCGCTTACAATAAATGTATTCTCACGCACGATTTTCTCAGCATTTTTAAAAGTCTCTAAGGCAAGATCATATTCATCAGATGCCTTTTTATATTGTATATATAAGTATAGAGCTTCATTCTTTTCAATATGGCCACTTAGATTATTATATCTAGCTGCTTGTCTAGCTTGTTTCTTTAAATTGGATAGCTGAGCTTCCATTGAGCCCATTACATCTTCTAATCTAAGTAAGTTCTTTTCTGCTGCTCTCATTTTAAGCTCAGCTTCATGCTTTCTTGCATGAAGGCCAGATATTCCAGCCGCTTCTTCTAATATCAATCTTCTTTTTGTAGGCTTGGCATTTATTAAATCAGCAACTCGCCCCTGACTAACCAGAGCAGGGGAATCAGCGCCAATGGAAGAATCAGCAAATAATAATTGAATATCTTTTGCTCGAACATTCTTGCCATTTACTTTGTAATTTGATCCCATATCGCGTTCGATACGGCGGATGATCTCTAAATCATCACTATCATTTATTTCAGCTGGTGCAGTTCTGTCACGATTATCAAGATGTAAATGAACTTCGGCAAAATTTCTTTGGGGGCGGTCTTTGGTACCATTGAATATAACATCTTCCATACCTTGCCCACGCATACGCTTGGCCGATGTTTCACCCATTACCCAACGTAAAGATTCCACAAGATTGGATTTGCCACAGCCATTAGGACCCACGACACCAGTTAATCCTTTGCCGATTTCAAGTTCTGTTGAATCGACAAAGGATTTAAACCCAATTAGTTTTAGTTTCTTAAATTGCACCATAAATTATTAATTACTTTTTTAATAATCTATCGATTGTGTTTTGAAATTCACGGTAAGGTTGTTCGCCAGTGAATTTATCTGCACCATCATTGAAGATAAAGCTTGGAGTTGCTTTAATTTCCCATTTCTTTTGACCAGCTTGCATCTTATCAAGGATAGATTTTTCAAGATCTTTATTTGCAATACATTTATCAAAGCTCTCTGATGATAGACCCGCTAATTTAGAAGTCTGCTTTAAGCTCTGGATAGGATCTTGACTTCCATGCCATTTAAATTGGCTTTTGAACAACACTTCCATGATGTTGAAATATTTCTCATCATCAATACATCTTGCCATCATTGATGCTTTCAATGCTATGCCATCCAATGGAAAGTCACGTAAGATATATTTTACTTTACCAGTATCAATATAATCTCTTTTTAAATCTGGATAAACTTTCTTATGAAATGATGCACAATGGCTACATGTAAGAGATGCATATTCAATAATTGTTACTTTTGCATCTTTATTACCAAGAATTTTTTCTTTTGTCGCAGATTCCATATCAAAGCCAATATCAGGCTTAGGAGCAACAACTTCTTGAATTGCTTGAGCAGTTGCAGATACTGCTTCTACTTCTAAGCTTTCATTTACTAGCATATCTTCACCAGCAGCAGTTGTTAAAGAGTTTAGTTCAGCTTCTTTAGAAACAGTAGGTAGTGATCTCTCTACTTCATCAAGCTGTTCTTGAATAATTTCATTTTCTAATTCAGTAATTGAATCTTCCGCAGATGCAAAATTTTCATTAGTAATAGTAATTACATTATTTGAAGATATCTCTACATTATTTTTATTTTTTGTTTCCATCATCTTGCTTGTACCAAATATAGCCAAGATAACTAAACAGCCTACAACAGCCAAACGCGTTATTAATTTCATTTCTCTTTTCCTTAAAATATGTTAATTTAAAAGCATGTTACTATACCATATATAATAAATATTTTAAAATTAACAATATCATTTTAATATATTAATAGAATTTTTGTTAATAATGTGTATAAACTAAGTTTGCTATCATATTGGAATAAAGAAGAATATAGATGAATATAGAATTTATAAAAATGCATGGAATTGGTAATGATTTCCTTATTTTTGATAATAGGGTGCAGAAAATACCATTTACTGATTCTCAAATAAAGGCTTTGTCCGATCGAAATAAGGGTATTGGCTTTGATCAAATGATTGTACTTGAGAACACAGATAAAGCTGATGTCTTTATGCGCATATATAATATAGATGGATCAGAAGCCGAAGCATGTGGGAATGCCACCAGATGTGTTGCCAGTTTAATGATGGATTCGCTTGCAAAAGAAACTGTTGAAATTGAAACAGTAGCTGGAATATTATATGCAGATAAAGCAGGGGATTTATTTAAGATTAATATGGGTAGCCCAAGATTGAATTGGCAAGAGATTCCATTATCAAAAGAATATGATACTGCTGATATGCCTGTTTTATTAGAAGGATTAGAGCCTCCTATTTGTGTAAATATCGGTAATCCACATGCAGTATTTTTTGTAGATAATTTAGAAGATATTGATTTAGAAAAACAAGGTAGGCACATTGAAAATAATGAATTATTCCCTGAAAAGACTAATGTAGAATTTGCGAAAATAATTGATAGAGATAATATTAGAATGCAAGTATGGGAACGGGGATCTGGGATAACTATTGCCTGTGGTTCCGCTGCTTGTGCAACCCATGTCGCGGCGGTTAGGAAGGGTTTAGTTAATGATAAAACCAACTTAATTCTTGATGGCGGGGTGCTAGAAATTGAATGGGATCAAAAACTTAATAAAATTTATATGACAGGCGCGGTTAAAATAGTATATAAAGGCGTTCTTGATAAAAATTTCTTTGATTGAGTAGTTTAATGGCAGAAAAGATAAAAACAGAAGCAGAATTGGTAACATTCGGATGTAGATTAAATGTCTATGAATCGGAAGTTATGCGTAGCCATGCTATGGATGCAGGGATTGAAAATGCATTTATAATTAATACTTGTGCTGTAACTAATGAAGCAGAGCGTCAGGCAAGACAATCAATCAGAAAGATTAGACGTGAAAATCCAGATGCAAAAATAATTGTAACTGGCTGTGCTGCTCAAATATCTCCTGAAAAATTTGCCAAGATGGAAGAGGTTGATCAGATAATTGGTAATGATAAAAAGCTAATCCGTGAAACTTGGAATGTTAATAATACGGATAAAATGCTAGTTAATGATATAATGTCGGTCAAAGAGACCGCTGGTCATTTAATCAATGGATTTGAAGGGCATACAAGAGCTTTCATCCAAGTCCAAAATGGCTGTGATCATCGCTGTACCTTTTGTATAATTCCATATGGCCGAGGAAATTCAAGATCAGTTGCAATTGGTGAGATCGTGGCTCAAGTAAAAGAACTGGTGAATTCTGGCTATAAAGAAGTTGTTCTAACTGGGGTTGATGTAACTTCATATGGAGAAGATTTACCGGGTAAGCCGAAATTGGGACAGATGGTCAAACGTCTATTGGCTTTGGTACCTGATTTACCAAGATTAAGATTATCTTCATTGGATCCAGCTGAAATTGACGAAGATCTCTGGTATTTAATTGCGAATGAACCAAGATTTATGCCACATCTACATTTAAGCTTACAGGCTGGCGATGATATGATTTTAAAAAGAATGAAACGTCGTCATCTAAGGCAGGATATAATCGATGTCTGTAAGAGAGCTAGAGAATTAAGGCCAAGCATAGTATTCGGTGCTGATATTATCGCAGGTTTTCCTACTGAAACAGATGAGATGTTTGAAAATAGTAAACGTATTATCGAAGAATGTGATTTAACTTGGATGCATGTATTTGCCTATTCACCAAGACCAGAAACTCCGGCTGCCAAAATGCCACCAGTGAACGGAAATGTGATTAAAGAAAGAGCTAAAATCTTAAGAGAGCTGGGCGCAAACCAAGAAAAATCATTCTCAAATAAATGGATAGGCAAGCAAGAGACTGTATTAGTTGAAAAAAATAATATGGGCAGAACTGAGCATTTCATTAATGTTAAATTGGATAAAGATATCGAAGCAGGTAATTTAGTTAATGTTGAACTTATATCCTATGAAGATAATTTATTACATGCTAAGGTTTTATCTTAGTTTTATAGGCTCATAGCTATATGGTCTATCACTCTCTTGACCATAGGTTTTAAGAGAGCTTACAATATTAATTTATAAGATTTTAGGGATTAAATAATGGTTTGGTTTTTCGGTAAAAAGAAAAAAGAAGATAAAAAAGACGAAGAATTAGAAGAGATAGCTTTACAGGCAGATGATTTAGAAGAAATTCTTGCAGAGCCAGAGCCAGAGCCAGAGCCAGAGCCAGAGCCAGAGCCAGAGCCAGAGCCAGAGCCAGAGCCAGAGCCAGTAAAGGCGGAATCTGTTCCAGAAATTATATCGGATAAAGTTACAGAAGAAATTGTAGCTGAAGTAGAAGAGAGCAAATCTTGGCTAAGTAAATTAACCCAAGGTTTAAGCAAATCATCGTCTAAAATGGCCGATAGTATTTCATCGGTAATTACCAAAAGAAAATTAGATGACGAGATATTAGAAGAATTAGAAGAAGCCTTAATCACAACTGATATTGGTCCTGTAACTGCTGCAAGTTTAGTTGCCGAATTTGGTAAACAGAGATTTGGTAAGGAAGTAACCGATACTGAAATAAAAGAATTCTTGGCAGGTGAAATTGAGAAGATATTAACTCCTGTAATGAAAGCTTTGCATGTATCCACGGATAAAAAACCACATGTTATCTTGGTATCTGGTGTAAACGGTGCTGGTAAAACAACGACCATCGGTAAGATTGCAAATATTCTAACAAAGCAAGGTAAAACAGTTATGTTGGGAGCGGGGGATACTTTCCGTGCTGCCGCAGTTGAACAACTAAAAGTTTGGGGAGATCGGACAAATTGTGAGGTAGTATCGAAAGATATTGGCTCGGATTCGGGTGCTCTGGCTTATGAAGCATACGAGAAAGCATTAAAAGCAGGAGTTGATGTATTGATATTAGATACAGCAGGTCGTTTGCAAAATAAGTCTAATTTAATGGATGAGTTAAAAAAGATTGTTAATGTATTGAAAAAACATGATAATGAAGCTCCGCATAGCAGTTTATTGGTACTTGATGCGACAACGGGTCAGAATGCTCATTCACAAGTAGAATTATTTGGTAAAATTGTTGATTTAACTGGATTAGTTATCACAAAGCTTGATGGCTCTGCCCGTGGTGGTGTGATAGTTGCTTTGGCAGATAAGTTTAAATTACCAGTTCATGCAATTGGGGTTGGGGAAAAGATAGATGATCTTAGACCTTTTTCTGCAAAAGATTTCTCGAGATCATTAATGGGGTTAGAACATGAGTAAAGAATTAATAAAAGATAGCTTGAAAACAGTTAAATATTTCACCGAACCTTCCGAAGCCTTGGATTGGGTTGAAGAAATTTATAATTCAAATGTTGAATATTTAAAAACATGTTTTGAAGGCTTTGCTAATGAAGATAGCCTTATATCACCTGTTCAGGCTTTTTATCCTTATGTGCAAATTTCCACTAAAAAAGGTCCATCAGGGGATACTAGGAAATCTTATGGCTATGTTACACGACCTGGTAAATACCGTGCAACATTAACTAGACCAGATATATTTAGACATTATTACCTAGAACAGTTTCAATTACTATTGGAGCATCATAAAGGTATAAAATTAGAAGTCGGAGTGAGTAAAAAAGCAATTCCACTTCATTTTGCCCTTGGTGAAGAATATCATTTGGAAGGCAGTTTATCGAATAAACAAATGGAAAAATTGCCGAGATTGTTTGACCTACCTGATTTAGCCGATTTGGATGATGAAATTGCAAACTGTACCTTCGAGCCTGCGGCAGATGGTATTATGCCTTTGGCTTTGTTTACTGCGCCTAGAGTAGATGTAAGCTTAATGCGTTTAAAACATTATACTGCAACATCATCAGAACATTTTCAAAATTTTGTATTATTCACCAATTACCAATTCTATATTGATGAATTCATTGATTTATCAAAGAAATTAATGAATGGCGATGCTGATACTGAATATTCAAG
>CALDHH010000073.1 GCA_937941575.1 uncultured Alphaproteobacteria bacterium
AGAATCAGGATGCACAAAATAGCTGTTTTGAGATATGTAGCTGTGTTGATATTTCAACCAATGTTAATTTCGATTTTAAGGCTGCTGATTACTCCTTGGATGTAAGCTTTGTATCAGATGAATTTGATATTATTAATGATAATATATTATCAAAAAGCTTCCTCCCTTTAAACCGCCCACCCATATCAATCTCCTAAATTATAACTATAGCTACGCCTTGAATTAAGTAATTTCAAGAATAATCATAGCTAGTAATTTTATAAATCTAATTTTTAATTAGGAGGATAGATAATGAGAAATATCATTATATTTTTAACTTGGATAATAATAAACATCCAAATGGCAAATGCCAGACCAGTTTCTTATCCCGAAGGCTGGACAAGTATGTTGATGAATAACGGCGATCGAAATGCATTACATCTGCATTATTCACCAACTGCTAAATATTCTATTGGTTATAAGTTTGAATATTGGCGAGAAGATGAATATTCAATCAATGCAATTCAGGTAAATAATTTACTGAAACGTTGGAACGCCAAAGAATGGCAAGCCAATCTATATCTGAAATCGGGTTTAGGCTTTGCCCATAGTGATAAAGGTAATTTTGATAATGAAATCGGAATTGCTGGATTTACTGGGATCGGTGCAGATTGGGAAAACCGAAGATTTTTTACCTCATATGAGAATAGATATACCAAAGCAGGCGAGTTTGATAAATTCTATATGCAATCCGCTCGTATAGGTATTGCACCTTATATTGGTGATTACGGCGATCTCCATACTTGGTTAATTTTGGATGCAGAACATAAACCAACCGCAGCCGATAAATTTACAATAACACCGACGGTCAGGCTTTTTAAAGGAAGCCATATGGTTGAAACAGGAATAAGCGATCAAGGTGATTTCTTATTTAACTGGGTTGCCAGATATTAAATTTTAAACAAAGGAAAAAACAATGAAAAAACTATTTACTATATTCACAATGATCTTAATCTTATCAACAAGCAATGCTTATGCAGGAAAACAGACAATATATGCTGATGTTAATGGGCTTGTCTGTGATTTCTGTGCCCAAGCATTAACCAAAGTGTTTAGCAAAAAAGATCAAGTTGAAAATATCGATGTAAATCTTGATACAAAAATTATCACCATTAACTTCAAAGAAGATCAAATCTTAAGCCATGAAGTTATTGAGCAATTAATAACAGATGCTGGATATAATGTGGTTAAAATAAGACATTCGATCGATACAAATGAATAATATATGGCGTCAAACCATTGCCCCAAGTTTAAGCTTATTTACAAGCTTGGGGACATTGGTCTGTTGTGCATTACCTGCTTTATTGGTAACGCTTGGCATGGGGGCTGCGCTTGCAGGATTGGTAAGTAATATGCCTTGGTTGATCTCACTATCAGAACATAAAATATTGGTATTTGTAATCTCTGGCATAATGTTAATTTTATCAGGGATATTACAATGGCGAGCTCGACATGCTCCTTGTCCAATTGACCCATTAAAAGCAAAATCATGTTCAAGACTAAGAAAGTTAAGTTGGTTTATTTTGGGCTTTGCAATTATTGTCTATTTAATTGGCTTCTTTTTTGCCTTTATCGCAGTTCATATATTTTACTGAATAATATATGGGATAAAAATCACCAAGCCAATTATCACTGATGCGATTGCCAATATCAAAACCGCCCCTGCTGCGATATCTTTGGCATGTTTTACTGATTTATTAAATTCTGGTGATACGACATCACAGAGATACTCGAATGCAGTATTAACTAGCTCAGCAAACCAAACCAAAAATATTGCAATGATTATAAATAACCATTCTGCCTGTTTAATTTCAAAATAAAAACCAATTGCCACGATTACGAGACCTGCGAATAAATGTATTTTTGCATTTCTCTGGGTTTTTAAACTATATATTATTCCATTTACTGCATATCCAAAGCTTTTCAGAATCTCAGTTATAAACTTAACTATTTTCATCATTACCCTCCAAATGCCAAGTTAATGCAATATCTTCTGGAATTTTTTTGGCGAAAGTAAGTTTGCGAATTACATTTAATATAAAGCCAATAATTACAGCGATTAAAACACAACAAGCCATTTAAAATCCTGCCTCGATCATAATATCTTGAAAGCCATTAATCTTTAAATTAATTTGAGCACTTCCATCTGGATCAACCGTGATATTAGATCTATTACCATCCACTTGCAAAATATAAGATCTATTTGCCTGCAACCCAGATATTATAATTTCATGTATCTTTAATGCTTTTTCAGAATAGAATGTTGCTTCTAGTTTATCATTTACAAAAACTGCTTTGGCGACGATGACATCTGGATAAGTAACTTTGCTAATATGTGGATTCAATAGAACCTCACTCTTACCCTTTAACATTAAATCTCTAAAGCCATTTTTATTAGTATTTCTGGCAAAGAATTCTACTGCATGCGAGAATACAGATACTTTTGGGCGATACGCCTTACCCTTTAACACCTTAGTTGGAAGTTCTTCTTCTAAAGCCTGCATACAGAAATCATATATTTCCCAATCACCAAATTCAGCCGCCGTTAATGCAGTTGCTGTATAGGCAGACGCTCTAGTAAATTTATAATTCCCAGTATCAATTCTCCAAAATTTCTTTTTATTAAACTTACCATCTTTTAACATCTCCGCCCTTAATAATACCCATTGCCTCAAAGCAATATCTGGATATAATCCGTTTAGGAAAAAACATGGTAATGCCTGTGGCATAGCCCCACCGATTTGTGGGAAAGCAAGCCCAGTATAACTTGACCTACAGGCGATAATATTACCTTTTAAATTCATAAAATATTTTTCAAAACTCTCACGGAAACTATCTTCTGATTTTTGCCAAAGCTCTGGCGAATGTGATTTAACCCCGATTGCAGTGATTGAATTACACAAAGGATAAATCCAATTTGGCTCACATGGAGCAAGAACAAAAGGCGAGCTATCCATATTGTTTCCCAATGTTGCAACCATATAATTTAGGTCATTCTTATATTCTTTTCCTGATTTTGCTTTTAAGGTAAAACTACCTTCTATATTAAATTCAGATCGACCTGTTGCATTATGATACATCGCCATCTGGGTCGTACAAAACCCAGTATACATTATATTATTCTTGGCCATTGGATTCTTATCTAAGCTAAAATTCCCCCATAGATTTTCTAAACCCCAATATTTCCAAACTTTAGGTTCTTTTTGCTTATCAATTAATTTCTTTTGAGCATAGGAAAGATAGCCAGTAAATGCAGATAATTTATTTGATTGTGCCATTGATAGCGCATAGCCAATAAAGCTTATCTGATAACGTAAAGCCGAGGTTTGGAATTGATCGATAACATCAAAGCCATTAAACTTATCCAATGGTTGCAAAGCTCGATCCAGTAAAAATCTTAAACGCCTAATATCTTCTAAATCATAAGGCTTAATTTCTGCATCTTTTGTTGTAAAACCACTTGTAACTTTATCAGCATTTTCTTGTAGATATAAATTAGCTTTAGCCCGTTTCCTAACACCAATAATTCTCTTTACTAATGCAATAACCCCAATAAAGGCAAAACATAAAATCCAAATTAACATGGTTAAGGCAAGTGAGTATTCATATACAAATCCCTCATCAAATAAACTTGCCACATAAGCTAAAGATATCCAAGTAATCATCGGTGCCAAAACATTGCCAGTTCCAAACCACAATATAATAGATATACAAAAAATCGAAAACCCACCAAAAGCCATTGCAATATGCATCATCTCATTCATACTATCAAAGCCAGCATATGATAAAAATCCAGCCCCAGGGAATATCAAACCAATTCCAAATATCTGCCAATTTGAACCCGATGAATACAGAGTTACAATAAAGCCAAGCAAGAACATAAAAAACAAAAATCCAAAAAAGCAAAGCTTTCTTTTAATTGTAATTGGGATTACGATCCTACTAATAGATGGCAAAAATGATGCTTTATTTTTAAAATTTTCCATCCCCAATTGTAATTCGACATGGTTTATACTGTCAATAAGTGAATTTGATATTGGTATTAATATATAGGTATTAATATAAAAGCTTATTGGCTATATATTATTTGTTGAAGAAATGAATATATAGATGTATTATGCCCCATAATTAAACAATAATATTGGGTATCGATTATGAAAGTAGTGATTTTTGCAGGTGGTTTGGGAACTAGGTTTTCGGAAGAGACCGTTTTAAGACCAAAACCAATGATAGAGATAGGCGGTATGCCGATCCTATGGCATATTATGAAACAATATAGCGCTTATGGATTAAATGAATTTATTATCTGTGCGGGTTATAAACAAGAAATTATCAAAGATTTCTTTGCCAATTATCACCTACATAGATCATCTGTTACTTTTGACATTAAAAACAATCAAATTGATGTCCATAATAGCGGTGCTGAAGATTGGAAAGTAACGGTTGTTGATACTGGTTTAGACAGTTTAACCGCAGGTAGATTAGTTTCAGTTAAAGATTACATTGGCGATGAGTCATTTTGTTTGACCTATGGTGATGGTGTATCAAATATCCATATATTAAAGCTAATTAAATATCACCAAAAAAAGGGTAAAGCCCTTACTTTATCCGCAGTTAAACCACCAGCTAGATTTGGTGCTTTGGAAATTAATGATGGTATAATTACTAAATTTGCAGAAAAAGATCCCGATCATGATATCTTGGTAAATGGTGGCTTTATGGTGGCAGAACCTAGCATCTTTGATTACATTAAAGGTGATGGCAAAGACGCATATTTCGAAAAACAACCGATGGAAGATATAGTAGCTGCGGGAGAATTAGCCGCCTATGAACATCAAGGATTTTGGCAATGTATGGATAAATTATACGATAAACAATATCTGGAACAATTATGGGATAAAGATGAAGCCCCTTGGAAAATTTGGTAAGAATAAAGGTTTAAGAAAATGAATAAAAATATCTGGCAAGGTCGCAAAGTATTATTAACTGGGCATACTGGTTTTAAGGGCTCATGGCTGGCATTATGGCTGACTAAAATGGGTGCAGAAGTAACTGGGCTTGCTCTTGATCCATATACAGAATTAAACCATTGGGAATTATTGGGTTTAGATATTCCAGAATACCGTGTTGATTTACGTGAAAGAGATATGGTTGCCGAGATTATAAAAAAAGTTGAACCAGATGTAGTATTCCATTTAGCAGCCCAAGCTTTAGTCCAAAAATCTTACCGTGATCCAGTCGATACTTGGTCAACCAATGTTATGGGTGCAGTTAATCTGCTGGATGCTTGTAGGCTTGTTCCATCAATTAAATCAATTATCGTGATTACTAGTGATAAATGTTACGAAAATGTTGAATGGGATTGGGGTTATAGAGAAAGTGATACATTAGGCGGAATTGACCCATATAGTGCATCAAAAGCAGCGGTTGAATTAGTAACTAGCTCTTATAAAAGATCATTTTTTGAGCAAAATGGAACTTTAGTTGCGACCACCCGTGCAGGCAATGTAATTGGTGGTGGCGATTGGTCAGATAATAGATTAATTCCAGATATCGTAAAATCAACCGTAAAAGGCGAAGTTATCAAAATCAGGTCACCAAATGCAACTCGTCCATGGCAACATGTGTTGGAACCGATTAGTGGTTATATATTATTAGCTGAACAATTAATTTTAGGTAATAAAGAATGTGCAACTTCTTGGAATTTTGGCCCAGATGATGCGGCTAACCAAACAGTTGAAGTAATGTTAAACACTATGCAAAAATTCTGGCCGGCGATCCATTGGGAGCTAGACGGTATTCCAATGCCACATGAAGCAACTTTGTTGAATTTAGACAGCACCAAAGCTAGGCGTCATTTAAATTGGCAACCAGTTTGGGATTTAGATGACACATTGCAAGCAACGGCGGAATGGTTCAGATCACATTACGAGCAGAAACAATTAATAACTTTACAGCAATGGGAAAAATACCAATCTGATGCACAAGCAAAGGGCTTAGAATGGGCAAAAGATCTTAGCTTAGAAAAAAAGGTAGCTTAGATTAAAATGAAATTTCATCCATTAGAAATAGATGGTGCATATCTAATTGAATTCACTCCGCATGGCGATGATAGGGGAAGCTTTACCCGAGTATTCTGTGCCGATACAATTTCCCAAAATACAGGTTTTAAATCCCCCTTAAAAAATGTTAATCATTCAATCACTACAAGCAAAGGCTCTATCCGTGGGCTTAGATATCAAATAGCTCCTGCATTAGAAGCCAAGATTATTCGTTGTTTAAAAGGCTCTGCCTATGACGTATTTGTCGATCTTCGCCAAGATTCCAAAACTTTTATGCAAGTAGTTACAAATGAATTTTCTGGTGATGATAATAAAGCAGTATTTATCCCCGAAGGCTGTGCCCATGGTTTTCAAACTCTATCCAATAATACTGAAATCATGTATATGACGAGCGTTAATTATAATAAAGAATGCGAACGAACGGTGAATTATTCCGATCCATTACTGAATATAAATTTTCCATTAGAAGTTAGCGACATATCAGAACATGATAAAAACATCCCATTTTTAGATAAAGATTTTAAAGGCATTAAAATATGAAATGTAGATTTTGTAAGACTGAGTTAGAAACTGTTTTTTGTGATTTAGGGCATCAACCGCCTTCTAATTCATATTTAAAACCTGCTGAATTAAAAGAGGCGGAAGTTTTTTATCCATTGAAAGTATGGGCTTGCCATGAATGTTTCTTGGTTCAGATTGATGAATTTAAAAGCCATAAAGATATTTTCTCCAAAGATTACGCTTATTTCTCTTCATATATAAAATCATGGGTTGAACATGCAAAAAACTATGTAGAAAAAACTGCAATCCCAAAGTTCGAACTTGATAAAAATTCAATGTTTATCGAAGTTGCCGCTAATGATGGTTGGTTATTACAACATGTAAAAGCTAATGATATCCCTTGTTTGGGAATTGAACCAACCGCAAGCACGGCTGCTGCTGCAAGAGAAAAAGGCATTGAGATAAAAGAGATATTCTTTGGTGAAGAAACTGCCAAGCAATTAGTTAAAGAAGGCATACAGGCGGATACCACAATGGCAGTAAATGTCCTTGGTCATGTTCCAGATTTAGTTGATTTTTTAACTGGTTTTCAAATAATATTAAAACCAGAAGGCGTGGCAGTTTTTGAAATTCCGCATTTCTTAAGATTAGTCCAAGACAATCTATTTGATACAATTTATCATGAACATTTCTCGTATATATCATTAATTTCAATTGAAAAAATTGCTGAATCTTGTGGCTTAAAAGTAATTGAGATGGAAAGTTTGAATACTCATGGTGGTAGCATGCGTATTTATTTGGCGCGTACAGAATCAAAACATGTACGCAATCAAAATGTAGATCAGTTTTTACAATTGGAATTGGATGCTGGAATGGATAAAATTGAATTTTATCAAAATTTCCAAGATAACATTAATAAAATCCATATTAATTTTGTCTCTTATTTAATTGAACAGAAAAAACTAGGTAAAAAAATTGCAGCTTATGGGGCAGCGGCCAAGGGAAATACTTTATTAAATTACTGCGGAGTTAAATCAAATCTAATTGATTTTATCTGTGATATATCTCCACATAAACAAGGCATGTTCTTACCAGGGAGCCATATTCCAATCTTGCATCCCGATGCAATAAAAGAACAAAAACCAGATATAATATTTATCCCTGCATGGAATGTGTTCGATGAGATTACCAAACAGCTATCCTTTGCCAAAGAATGGGATACTAAATTTGTTGTTGCCATGCCTGAATTAAGGGAGAGTTAAAATGGGATTAGAAATCTCAAAAACAGCTAATATATCAAAGCTATCCGATATCGAAGAAAGCTCTCGTGGAACAAGATTCGTGGTTGGTGATAATTCTATGATCGATAGTTTTGTCAAAGTAAAGACGGCTGGTGGCGAAGGTCATGTATTTATTGGTGATAGAGTTTATATAAATTCAGGCTGTGTATTATATACAGGCAATGGTATTTCAATTGGTAATGGATCGTTAATCGCTGCCAATTGTGTTTTTGCTCCAGTAAATCATGGCTTTAAAGCCAAAGATAAAACAATTTTAGAACAAGGATTCCTGCCATCAAAAGGTGGAATTATAATAGAAGAAGATGTTTGGATCGGTGCAGGTTGTACAATATTGGATGGTACAATAATTAGAAAAGGCGCAGTAATCGGCGCCATGTCTTTAATCCGAGGTGAAATTCCAGAATATACAATATGGGGTGGAAATCCTCTGGTAAAAATGGGGATGCGCGAATGAGATTTACTATATTCGGTAGCACAGGTTTCATCGGCAGAAATTTGAAAGAATATCTAATTAACCAAGGACATGAAGTTATAACTCCAAACCGAGATGATATAGAACATATATCCAATGACGAAGATTTAGGGCATGTAATTTATGCAATTGGAATGACCGGAGATTTTAGAACTCGTTTAAATGATACAGTTGAATCACAAGTAAGTGTCTTTAATAAATTGCTTGGTAATATTAAATATCAATCGGTTTTATATCTATCAAGTACCCGAGTTTATTCTGGCTTAGATAATGATAGTTTGGTTAATGAAGAGACTAGCTTAAAAATAACCCCTTCTCTTGATGCAGTATATAATGGCTCGAAAATATTGGGTGAATCACTATGTATGGGGATAGATAATCCATATGTACGTGCCGTACGTCTATCCAATGTATATGGAGCAGATCAATCACTTGAAACATTTTTAGGATCCGTATTATCAGATGCTGTTAAAAATGGTGAAGTGACTATTCAGGGGTCTCAACATTCGTGTAAAGATTATATCTCAATTAATGATGTCTTACCAATAATTGAAAATATTGCATTGCATGGGCAACATAAAATCTATAATCTTGGCTCAGGAATTAATACAACACATCGGGTAATTGCAGATTGTTTAACTAAACAAGGTTACAAAGTTAATTTTAAACCAGAAGGTTTTATCAGCAAATTCCCGAAAATAGGCATAGATAGAATTAGGCAAGAATTCAATTTCAAACCAAGTTCAATTACAGAAGATATTGATATATTAATAAAAAATATAAAGAAGGATAATAAAAATGACAAAAGCAAACCTAGCCCAAGACCTTGACCCAATTGCGGCATTTGAAGAAGAAAATAAGTTAAGAATTTCAGGATATAAAGATGATCAAGAATGGCAAGACTTATCAAAAAGCTGGTTAAAATCTAGTTTTGAGAAAATGTATATGTATCACTTCAAAGCATTAGGTCGTCCAATTATCCAAACACCAATGGATATTGTTGGAGTGCAAGAATTAATTTGGGAAGTAAAACCAGATTTAGTAATTGAAGCAGGCGTTGCCCATGGCGGTTCAATAATTTGGAATGCATCAATAATGGCGATGTTGGATTACGAAGATGCTGTTAATAATGGTGAAGTACTTGATCCAAAAAACCCAAAACGCCGCGTAATTGGAATTGATATTGATATTCGTGAACATAACCGCACAGCAATTGAAACCCATGCAATGGCTAGTAGAATTGATCTAGTAGAAGGATCATCAATAGAACAACCAACTATTGATAAAGTCCATGAGCTAGCTGCAGGATTTGATAAAGTAATGGTGTTTTTAGATTCAATGCATACCCATGATCATGTATTGGCAGAATTAGAAGCCTATGCTCCGTTAACAAGCAAAGGTAGTTATTGCGTAGTGTTCGATTCAATCGTTGAAGACCTACCAAAAGATTTCTTTAAAGATCGCCCATGGAACCCAGGTAATAGCCCAAAGACTGCATCAATTGAATATTTAAACATTCTAAAGAATGCTGGCCGCAATGGTCGTGATGATGGCGCTTTGAATTTTGAAGTTGATAAAGATTTCGAAGATAAATTAATGATGACTGTTGCAACAGATGGCTTTCTGAAAAGAATTTAAAATGGTTCAAGTAACAATTGGATTTGCAGTTTATAATGGTGAAGAATATTTAGAGAGCGCTCTGGAATCTCTATCATCTCAAACATTTGAAGATATGAAGATTTTAGTATCTGATAATTGTTCAACTGATAAAACTCCTGAGATATTAGCAAAATGGGCGAAAAAAGACAAAAGATTTGATATCCATACCCAATCGGAAAATATCGGTCCAGTTAATAATTTTCAATATGTCCTAAATACTGCTGATAGCAAATGGTTTATGTTTGCAGCTCATGATGATAACTGGACAGATAACTATGTTGAAGAATTATATAAAAACGCCATCTCAAAACCAGACATTAAACTATCTGTACCAAAATTAAAATTAATTGATGAAGATAGCGACCAAGATTTAGAAGCAGGTACAGAGGTTCCATTTAATGAAAAAATTAATGAAACTGAGCATCTAGAGAAATATAATTTATTATTGAAATACGGTAAAGCTGGTTGGTTCTACTCTTTATATGACCGCGAAGAATTATTAAAAGCCCAAGCTGAAGTCAAGAATTTTGGTCATGTATGGGCTCATGATTTAATCTTATTATTACCATTTTTTATATCTGGTAGTGTTGTTGGCACAAATAAAGCTACTTTTTATCAGATGATAACTAAATCTTCTGCTGAAAAATATGCTCCTAAATCAGCCAGCGATAGATATAAGCTATATCGTGATTTCTGTAGATCGATGATTAGTATTCTAAGAAAGTCAGATTTATCAAAAACTGATATTTTAAAGCTAACTCCAAGCCTGTTTAAATATAGCAAACATGGTGGAAAAATTCGCCGTATAATAAAAGCTGCAATAATGCCTAATAAAAACTAAAGCTTAATCTGACCAGCCGCCACAATATCTCCTGCTTTACCTTCTCTGATAATCACAGCATAGGCTTTGCTTTCTTTATCTAAATCAACCAAAAACTCTCCTGATTTTCCATCCCAATTATTTGGATAATCGATGTAATTAACTGGGTTAGTATATGAAACTGTAAGCCCTCTATTCTCACCCCGTTTAATTTCTTGTTTATGCTCTAAATCAAAACCAACTACCATTATGCTTAGCTTTTGATATAGATTTGGTAATTTGGGAATTTCTAGTTTTAAACCAGCATCTATTTTATTTATAGTAATCGGTCTAATTGCTCTTGAGCTTTTATCGATATAAGAGAATATTTTCGAGCGCTTAGAGCCAACAAAATCTTGTTCACCATTAACTATTATCTGAGGCGTATATACACGATTACTATTTTTTGACCAATTGGCTTGGCGTTGTAGCTCGGTTGATTTCTCCATGGATAAAGTGTCAACCCAATGTAGATGATTCCAATATGTTACATGATATCCAAGCGCGATTATGTTTTTGTTTTGAGCTAACTCACCTAGAACTTTATCAGCTGGTGGACAGGAAGAACAAGATTGCGAAGTATATAATTCAACTACAATTGGTGATTTAATATTATCTGCCGATAATGCAGTCTTTGAGATTGCAAAAAAACTAGGCAATATAATTGCTAAACAAATAAAAAACTTCATTTCATTTTCCTTTAAAATTAGTGATCTATTATTTATTCTCTAATTTTAATAAAAAAGTTACAATGGAAGTTATTTTGGAATTGAGAAATGGAACGTAGTACCCTCACCAATCTTAGATTCCAACCAGATATCACCGCCATGTCTCTCAATAATCTTCTTACACAAAGGAAGGCCCATTCCAGTCCCTGCGATATCCTCGGTTCTATGCAATCTTTGGAACATCTCAAATACTCTTCTATAGAATTTCTCTTCTATACCCATTCCATTATCTTTAACTGAGAATACCCAAAAATCTTCTTCTTCTCTTGCACTAATATTAACGATCGGATTTTTACTGCTTCTATAACGAATACCGTTTAGAATTAAATTCTGGAAAATTGGCTGGAATGCAGGCTCATTAAATCTAATTGCTGGCAAATCATCATATGTTACAGTTGCTTTTTCTCTATCTATAGCATCTTTTAAGTTATGAATTACAATCTGTAATGCCTCTTCTGTATTTATCTCTTCTTTTACAATATCACCACTTAATACGGTTGAATATGCAAGTAAGCCTTTAATTAAATCCTGCATTCTAATAACACCGGATGTTATAAAATTAATATATACATTCGCTTGATCATCTAACTCATCTTCGTATTTTTTGGCAAATCTATCACAGAATCCATTTATCGTTCTTAATGGCTCTTGTAAATCATGGGATACTATATGAGCAAATCTTTCTAATTCCTGATTAGATAACTCTAAATCTACATTTGCTTTTTCAATGCCGATTATTGCCTCTTCTAAATCTGCAGATTTATTTTGATATTCTTGTGACATTCTATTGGCGAATTCCAATGCGTTTTTATTTGACCTAGATAGGGAAATAAATAATATCAGCAACAAGAAATCGATAGTTAACCCGGCTCCTAAAATTATGATTGGCTGATTATTATGTGATTTTGCTCTAAAAGATTTTGTACTTCTAACATCAAAACCCCATGTTCTACCATATAGATTAACATCTACTTTCTCTGTGAACATCGGCTTTGGGTCATAATCCAGAAATTCCGAAGAATGTTCATTATATAAGTTTGATTGACCGTCATTTATACTAATTCCAACATATCTTTTTTCTTTTTCTAATGTACCACCCATAAGGTTTTTAACAATAAATGGTGCATATACCACACCTAAAAATTCTTTGTTTATATCCCCCCTAGAATCAGCTAACCCATTTTTATAAAAAGGAAAATAGAATAGAAAACCCGGTGTTTTTGCTGAATCCTGTACAAGAGTAATTGGCCCAGTTATCTGTGTTGTACCAGTATCTCTGGCCTTTACAATTGCCTCATATCTGTGTTTTTCATGTGCCATATCCAAACCTACAGCTGCTGCATTTTTGCTAACTGGTTCGATATAAGTTATTGGCCAATATTCATCTCTTCCATGTTTTGGATGTATTTTATAATTTGGCCTTAACTTACGTTCTCTCTTTAAATAATCCGGCAATTCATCTGGCTTAATATTATAAATAACCCCTATACCGCTTATACCTGGATATCTATCATGGATTTTCAAGCTATGACTGAATTTCTTCCAATCCAAGAAATTAATCTTCTTATCATTCGATTGGATATTGGCAACACCACTCCATAGCGCATCTTCGTATTTTTGCATTCTCTCAGTTACAAGCTCAACCACATGTTCAACTTCGCGATCAAATTGCTTGCTTATCTTTTCATCCACTTGCGATTTTGCAAATGACCAAGCAAAGAATGTTAAAGCCAAAGATAAGAATATCACCATCCAATGGATGAAATGCATCTTTCCTGCTTTTTCCAAAGCTGCTCTCTCCGATATAATATCGTCTAACTGTTCTTTTTGCATTTAAGTTAAATTAACCCATCTAGTTTAATGAAATTATCGATTCAGATAATTAATTGGTAATATTCCCTACATTATATACAACTAAAAATAAAAACTTCCTTAATTTTTTGCAGAAAATTGTTGACTTTTGCATAAAGATAGGTTAAAAATATGTCAAGATTAATTATTTTAAAAGGAATCATTAAAAAATGACTGATAATAACCAAAACCCAAAAGACACAAATAAAGCATCAGAGCCAGTGAAAGAAGCTGTAACTCCAACTGAAGCAGTAGTTGAGAAGAAAACTGACATTAAAACTAAATTAAACAATGCTCGAGCAAGCATCAAATCAATGCGTGATAATGTAAAAGGAAAAATTACATCTGCCACAACTACTACTCAAGCAGCCAAAAGCACTATGGGTACAAAAGCATCTGATGTGATTGAAACTGGTAAAGCAATATATGGCGTTGCTGAACCTTTTCTAAAAGTAGCAGGAAGAGCAATCGTAGGTACTGCAAAAGGAGTTAGATGGGCGACAACAACTGTTGATAAATCTGGCCGAAGAAGAGCAAGTAAATTAAAGCTAGGTGCAATATTCGCAGCAGTATTCATAGCCCCTGTAACCACCAAGGTAATCTACATGGAAAGCACAGTTCAATCTGGACGTTTCTTGATTACTAAAACTACTGATTTAGCAGAAAATGTATCAAGATTAAATGGTTGTTTCAAAAGCTCTGCTGATCAGAAAACTTGTTCAGCAGAAGATACACAAATGATTCTTGTAAAGCCAAGAAGTATTTTTGGACTTAATGATTACTTTATCCCAACAACTAAATATGGCTTAAAACCATGGGGTTTTGAGAATGAAGTTGGTAATATACCAACTGTTGGTGAATGTGATCTTGTTACAAAAGGTGATTTCTTATTAAGAGGTGTATTACAGCCAGTCGTAGTAGATGTTGTAAAACCAGAGAATTGTAGCCATTTCTTAATTAACAATTCACAAAATACTATCGAAGATACGACTAAAACAGTAGCAAATACTGTAAAATATAAAGGTCATAAATTCGGTTAATAATAAGAATATATAAATAACAAAAAAGGCTTAATCTTCTAACATGATTAAGCCTTTTTTTATTTGAAATAATTTATAAATATTTATTTGGCAAAACTTGCTTTTAGTTTTTTATTATCATTCAATTGAGCTCTTGATGAGAATTTTT
>CALDHH010000074.1 GCA_937941575.1 uncultured Alphaproteobacteria bacterium
TGTTATAAATTGCATCGGTAATAATTCTGAGATGAATATGAATGATGTCGCAGTTCACACGGCAAGCGGTAATGCCAAGGATTTGGATAGAACTTATAATACTTTAATAAATGAAGGCATCTCACCAATTGGAATTTTAAGGGTATCCCAAACTTATTTTAGAAAACTCCATCTAGTAAAATCCAAACAAATCCAAGGTGAGACAATTGAATGGGATATAAAATCCATCTTCTGGAAAAACCAAGCCAGCTTCAAATCCCAATTAAACCATTGGAGCATCGATAAATTATCATTGGCTTTAGAAAAACTAAACGAGACCGAAGAAGCCTGCAAAAAAACAGGTAGCCTACCCGATATCCTAACAGGCAGAATATTAATCGCATTATCCATGCTTGGAAAAGTTAGACGCTAGTAAATTATCTAAACCCGAACAATTCTCATCAATGGTTCAAATGAATAAAGTGCAGGTCTGCTACCTGCCGCTTCTTCAACAATTCTAAGCAAACCATCTTCTAATAAAGCTTTAATAAATCCATAAGCAGTACTTGTTGGAATGCCTGAATTATTAATGAATTTAGTATTTCTAAATATCGGATTGGTGAAAACAAAATCTAAGGCTTTATCATGGTATTTAGAAGATAGATTTTCTCTAAAAATCTCCTTCATTTCATCATATAAATTCTTAATTTCTTCTGCTATTTTTAAATTCTTTATCGCCTGTTTTTCAACTGCCTCTAAGAAAAACTTACACCAATCAGTCCAATCATTATCCTTAGACACATTCTTCATCTTATCAATATATAATTCTTTATTCTCTTCAAAATAACCACTGACATAAAAGTGAGGCGAAGATATAAGACCCGATTTCCAAAGCATTAAGGTAATCAACACCCGACCAATCCGACCATTACCATCTTTAAAAGGATGGATTGCTTCAAATTCAACATGAGCAATTGCAGATTTTATTATGCTCTGATCTTCTGAATTTTCAACATATTCAAAAAAACTATCTAAACCATCTTGTAATTTTTCTTGGCTAATCGGAATGAATAGAACTTTTTTTCTGATTTTATCAACCAAATAATTCTGCTCATCTTTATACTTACCTGGATTTTTAACTGAACCTCGACCATGCATTAATAATTGTTGATGCAACCCACGGATTAACCAATCTGAAATTGGCGTTCCATCTTCAATTGCTTTTTGTGCATATTTTATAGTCCTTTGATAAAGAAATGTCTCAACAACATCTGATCTATAATTACCACCTTCTTCAATTTCTCCATCATGATCTGCTTCATATTGCAAAACTTCATCCAAGGTACTAACCGTTCCCTCCATCCGAGAAGATAAAACAGCTTCCTGATTTCGCAATGGCGCAATTAAGAACTCACTATTATGCATATTTTTAAGCATCTGATCAAACCGAGCCAAAGCTTCCGCTGCCCGCCCCAACGGTTTTAACAATTCGGAATATTTTAAATTACTAGGTGGAAAAGCATCATAATGATATCCAACAGCATCTCCAAAATCTAATTCTTTCATAAAACAGCACCATATAATCATTTTGTTTATTAAAATAAGAACATTTTAACAGACAATAAAGTCCGTCTATTAATTATAGCCAAACAAACTTAATTGTCTATTAAAAACCTCAATTTTTAACAAGCTATCTTTTTTCTATATATATTCTAACTAAACAAATTACAGTTAATTACCATTAGGTACTATTTTGAATAAATAGATTAAGAAGCTAAAAGTCATTATAAGTTTTTTTAGCCTTAAAATGAAAAGCCACTATCGAAATAAAATTTACTAATTTCTTCATGGCAGTCATCCTGCACGTCTTCGTAAAGTTCTCGTTTCGCCTACAAGGCTCACGATTACTAACTCAATGTGATTGAGCTGAAAAATGATACATTTAGTATCATTTTATCTGGCTCAATTTTCAATCGATTTGATAATCCCTTCACACATTTTCTTAGCATCGCCAAGAAGCATCATGGTGTTATCAGCATAGAATAAACCGTTTTCAATTCCAGCATATCCACTACCAAGGGAGCGTTTTATAAATAGAACAGTTCCAGCATTTTCAACATCAAGAATAGGCATGCCATAGATCGGAGAAGCTGGATCGTTTTTGGCAGCAGGATTGGTAATATCATTAGCACCAATTACAAAAGCCACATCAGTTTGTTTGAAATCACGATTGATTTCTTCCAATTCCAATACATCATCATATGGTACATTTGCTTCGGCTAATAATACATTCATATGTCCTGGCATTCTACCCGCTACTGGGTGGATTGCGTATTTTACACTAACGCCTTCGGATTTTAATAAATCTACCATTTCTTTTAATGCATGTTGTGCCTGTGCAACCGCCATACCGTAACCCGGTACAATAATTACAGATGATGCGTTTTTCATTATGAAACCAGCATCTTCAGCAGAACCGATTTTGGCATTTTTATCACTATTATCAACAGAACTTGCCGCTTGCTCACCACCGAAACCACCAAGGATTACACTGATAAACGACCTATTCATCGCCTTACACATGATATAACTTAAAATCGCACCCGATGAACCAACAAGGGCACCAACCACGATAAGCAGGTTATTCTGCAAGGTAAAACCAATACCCGCCGCAGCCCAACCAGAATATGAATTAAGCATAGATACGATAACTGGCATATCCGCTCCACCGATTGGAATAATCATTGTTACCCCAAGGATCAAAGCAAGTAGAATAATCATTAGAAAAGCGAAATTAGATTCAGTTGCCGCAAAAATAATAATCATCACAAACATCGCCAAACCAATTGCGGCATTAAGCATATGTTGTCCAGAGAATACGATTGGCTTACCAGATACGATCCCTTTTAATTTACCAAAAGCAATAATTGATCCTGTAAATGTTAACGCACCAATTGCCACACCCAAAGCCATTTCAACCAAGCTACCCATATGAATTTCACCTGGAATCCCGATATTATAAGCCTCTGGATTATAGAATGCTGCCATACCGATGAATGTTGCGGCTAAACCCACTAAACTATGGAATGCTGCTACTAATTCAGGTAGATCACGCATATCAATTTTCTTAGCAATGATATAACCAATTCCACCACCAATTGCGATACAAATAACGATCCCAAATAATGATCCTGCCATAACGGAAGGTGCTAAGATTGTGGTGATGATAGCCAAAGCCATACCCGATACACCAAAAGCCAAGCCAGATCTCGCAGTATCAGGACTAGATAACCCACGCAAAGCCATTATGAAACATATAGAAGCCAGCAAGTATAAAAAATTCGAAGTTGTAATATCCATTTTAAAATTCCCTATTTCGCTTTCTTTTTAAACATTTCTAACATACGTCTGGTGACTAAAAATCCACCAAAAATATTAACCGATGCTAGTATTATCGCCATATAACCAAAGACTTTAGACGCCCCAAATAATTCAGGTCCCGCCGCAATTAAAGCCCCCACGATTACCACAGAGGATATCGCATTTGTAACACTCATTAATGGAGAATGCAGGGCAGGGGTAACTTTCCAGACCACGTAATATCCAACGAAACAAGCCAGAACGAATACAGTTAAACCAGTAATAAAGAACGGCTGTGAAGCAGAGCTTTCAACCACAGTTACAATAGTTTCCGTTTGCATCAAGCTATTTGCTTGTTCAGATAAATCTTGTGCCTGTTTAGCAATCTCAGATGCTTTTTGTGCAATTACATTTGATCCCATTATTTCTTAACTCCTTTATTGGTAGTTTTCTTCTTAACAATAGTTGCTTTTTTAACCGCAGTCTTTTTCTTAGGAGCTGTTTTTTTAGGAACAGCTTTTTTAACAGTAGTAGCTTTTGCTTTTGGCTTAGCTTTAACTTTAGTTTTAGCCTTAGTTACCGTTTTAGCTTTAGCCTTAACCGCAGTTTTCTTCTTCGAAACAGGTTTTTTAACTTTTTTAGGAGCAGAACCACCAAATGCTTCATGCACAATTTTACCAGCATGAGTTAATAATGAGGCTTTTAAAATCTCTTCTTCCAAATCAAAATTCAGCTTACCTTCTTTAACCATTGGGGTTAAGAAATTAAGTAGGTTTTTCGCATATAAAACTGATGCAGAATCTGCAATACGACCTGCCATATTGGTAAAGCCAACAATTTTAACGCCGTATTTTTCAACGATCTGATCTGGTTTTGATAATGTACAATTACCACCTTGCTCAACCGCCATATCAATAATAACTGAACCTGGTTTCATTGATTTAACCATCGCTTCTGTTACTAATACTGGGGCTGGACGCCCTGGAATTAATGCAGTTGTAATTACGATATCTTGTTTTTCAATTGTTTTGGCAATTAATGCTGCTTGTTGCTTTTTATAATCAGCACTCATTTCTTTGGCGTATCCACCCGAAGTCTCCGCATTTGCAGTTTCTTCGTTTTCAACCATTACAAAATTACCACCTAAACTCTGTACTTGCTCTTTCGATGCTGCACGTACATCAGTGGCTGAGACAACTGCACCCAATCTTTTGGCTGTTGCGATTGCTTGTAATCCGGCAACTCCTGCACCCATGATAAATGTTTTTGCTGGTGGAACTGTACCTGCTGCTGTCATCATCATTGGAAATGCACGCCCGAATATATTAGCCGCTTCCAATACCGATTTATAACCAGCCAAATTTGATTGACTAGATAAAACATCCATTGATTGGGCCCGAGTAATTCTTGGCACAAATTCCATAGTAAATGCAGTTATACCTTGTTTAGCCACCGCATCCATACTTGCTTTTTCATTATATGGAGACAGCATAGCAATTAAGATCACGCCTTTTGGCATTAATTTAATTTCTGCTAATTCTGGATGACGAACACGGAAAACTACATCTGCTTTTGAATATAGATCTTTTTTATCTTTGGCAATTTTGGCGCCCGCATCTTTTAATTGTGCATCAGTAATTGATGAATTAACACCGGCATCTTTTTCCACCATCACATCAAAGCCAAGCAATATAAGTTTTTTTACAACATCCGTGGATATAGCAACTCTATTTTCGCCTTTTAAACTTTCTTTTGGTATAACAATTTTCATCTTTATTCCTACTTACAAATTTTAAAAATTAATATTACATCATATATATCAATCTATACATTTTTTCCAGTTTTTATTTTATATTGACAGAATCGTTACCTATGTTAAAACTCGGCAATAGATTTAATATTAAATAATTAAAGAGAATATATAATGAGAATAACCTTAGAACAATTAGAAGAAGTAAAAGCAGAATTATTTGATAAAGCCAATCAAGGTGAGAAAATAAATGCAGTATTTTTATCTGATGATGAATTAGGCTTAGCAAAAGTAAAATTAAATACTGGATTTAACCAATCATTATCAATAGAATTAACCACAAGAGGACAGAATAACCCAAGTATCTATTCTGAAGCTAGGTTTAAACAAAAAATTACACAAAGGTAGCAAATGGCCAAGATTATAATGTTTGATGTTGATGGAGTATTAATAAAAGGCTTCAGTAATAATCCTGATTTATGCGATAGATGGGATAAAAATATCAAACAAGATCTTGGCATCGATAGCCATCATCTAAGCGAAGGCTTCTTCAAAAAAGATTTCAGCTTGGTAATTACTGGTAAAAAAGATTTAAAAGAAGCCTTGGCCGAAAACCTACCCGAATTTGGTTATACAGGATCAGTAGATGCATTTATAAAATATTGGTTTGAACATGATTCAACGGTGAATTTTGATATAATGCCAATGGTTGATAAACTCCATCGCAGTAAAAAAGCCCTAACCTATATCGCAACAAATCAAGAAGTAAACCGTGCTGGCTTCCTATGGAATGATGTCGAATTTAAAAGATTTTTTCGGGATATTTATTACTCTGCTGCCATTGGTTATTCAAAAACTGATCCAAAATTCTTTGAGACAGTCGATGGATATCTAACCGCCTCAGAAAAGCCATTAATAATCGATGATAGTATCCGAGTAATCGAAAACGCCAAATCATGTGGCTGGGACACCATATTATACACCAAACCAGAAGACGTAAATGATAATCAATTATTATTAGAATTAGTATCAGGCATCGAGGATAGAAAACCAGATGATATTTTTTATTCGAAATATTTGTAAATTATAACCAAATCATCAATTCAAATGAATAGCAGTCATACTTCGAGTAGAAGCCTTACAAACTTCACCAGTTACTGGCTTATCCGCTTTTCCATCCATATTTGCAGAGAATTTAAAACCAAATGAAGATCCAGAATGACTACAATTATCCACGGCTTCACCAGTTATCCGTATATTTGTAAATTACGATTCCGCCAGATCTGATTTCGCCATTGCTTCCAATACAAAATTAGTTGCTGGTATTGATAAAGCACCAATAGCAAGAATTAGAGAAACATTCGCCGCTGCAACTTTAGAAAAAGATGTTTTATTATTTTTCATTTTATGTCCCCTTAAGGATTAGTTTTATACACAGTTGTTTTGCTAAGAAGATTTGGTTTACAAACTTCCCCTTCAACTGGTTTATTAGTTGCTGTATCTATGCCTGTAAATGAACGCCCGTAACTAACAAAAGCATCATCACAAAATTTACTAGAATCCCCTGTAATTTCAACATTACTTATTCCCGCTTCATTCGCTCTATTTTCAGCAGCAGAATCTACCATTTTTCCAGCCAATGAATAAGAACCAACAGCCGCAAAAGCGATAACTAAGGTACTAATTAAACCAATATCTCTTTTTTTCATTATTTTATTCCCTTAAACAAAATATTAAATACATTTTGAATTATACATAGATATATTTCTATGTCAAGAAATTATTAAAATAAAACTATTTTTGTCTTGGATAGAATAGAAGATCTACAGATTTCGCCTTTTACTGGCTGATTATTTTTATCTAATACAGTGAAGCTAAAATTATAAGCCCCCAGTGATTTACTGCATTTACCAGTTGTTTGATGGCTTAGCTCGATTTCTGTATATTTGGATTTATTTAGGTTTTTTTCAGCCGAATTATGAGCCAATTGATCAAGACCAAACATACTCGCCCCCAAGAAAGCAACAGCAAGTACACCCTTGCCAGTAGTTTTTAGAGCAGTTTTACCAGTAGTCTTCGCAAAGTTAATTAATTTTTCTTTTTTCAAAATACACCTCATTAAATTATTATTTTTAGCCTAGCTAATATAAAGCCAGCTTGTAATATATTTATTAGAGTATAGAGAATATATCTTGTATGTCAATATTGCCTAATTATAAGAACTTATCCAGCACATCTTTTTGACGTTTTTCAAGTTCATTAATATCAAAATCTTTGGTCATTTCATTGAATAAACTATGCCAGTTTACTTCCGCCTTTAGATGTAAGAATATCGATCCCAGCCCAAGTGCCGCCCGATCCATAAATACAAATTCTTTTGGAATTGTAACCATGCCTTCGGCTTTGCGGAGTTCTTCATGAACTTTCTCAGCGATATCTTTGCCGTAAACTTCATTATCAATCTCACCAATTTTTCTAACTCTATCTTCCAAAATTGGACCATATAAGAATCTTGCCCAAGTATTTAAGGTTTCAATCACATCATCATTTAAATTCTTAAATCCCCAAGCTTCATATGCATGGATAGCTTTTTCATTATCTTCATCGCGCAGAGCATGATAAAGATCAATTACACCACCAATAAATTTCGGCGGGAAAACTCTAACGCAACCAAAATCAAGCAGGTTTAAGCCTAAATCTTCTCTAATCGTATAATTACCAGGATGTGGGTCGCCATGAATAATTCCGTAATAATATAAAGGTATATACCAAGCTTTAAATAGATTCAAAGCAATATCATTACGAGTTTCCTGATCTGCATCCATATAATCCATAATCGACGAGCCTTCTAACCAATTAGTAGTCAGCAATCTATCAGTCGATAATTCTTCAAAAACATCCGCCACAAAAACATTTTTTTCATCGCGGAGCATATGTTTAAATAATTTATTATGTTTGGCTTCTTGCTCGTAATCGAGCTCTTCGTTTAAGCGTTCTTTTAATTCTTCATATATAAATTCAGTTGAGATCGCTTTATCGTATTTTTCAAATAAAGAAAAAATCAGTTTTAATTGGGATAAATCTGAATCAATCGCAGTCTTCATATCTGGATATTGCAATTTACAAGCAATATCATCCCCATCTAAAGTTCTGGCCTTATGAACCTGCCCAAGTGATGCGGCCGAGATTGCTTCTTTTTCAAAAAAACCAAATTGCTTTTGCCAATCTTTACCAAGCTCCGACTTCATCCGCCTTTTAACAAATACCCAACCCATTGCAGGCGCGTTGGCCTGTAGCTTTTGTAATTCATAAGCATATTCTTTTGGCAAAGCGTTTGGAATAGTCGCCAATAATTGGGCAACTTTTAATAATGGTCCTTTTAATGACCCAAGCGCCTCCATTAAATCTTTGGAATGGGTTTCACGGTTAATTTCATGCCCTAAATATTTTGCCCGAGCCAATTTAATTGCCAGATTGCTAAAAGTCGCAGATGTCCTTGCATATCTAGTAATTCGTTTGGTAATATTTGTTTCATCATCCATATTATAATTTCGGCTTTTCATTTATATTGGCATTATTGCCTTTGGGCTTATTCTTATTATCTTTATTATCAGCTAATTTTTTATTAAAATCATTTGATATTTTACTATTATTTTCAAAATCAATCTTATCGATATCTTCTATTAAATCTAGGTGATCTGCAAATAAATTCAAACTATTATCCCAAAATTCTTGGGTTTCAATATCAAAACCAAAATCTGCCATGATTTCCACAATATCTTTGCTAATCCCAGTTTCTAAAAATTCAACATATTTATCTTTAAATTCCTGTAATTCGTCACCTGTTAAAGATTGATATTGCTCATTTAAAACAATAACCATTATTTGAGCAAAACTATATGAATATGAATAAAACGGAGTTTCAAAAAACGCTGCATTTTGGGTCCAAAAATATCTATCATAATCATCAAGCTCAACCGATGATCCATATGCTTCTTGTAATACTTCAATCCAGATATCACTTATTTCTTCAAAATCTAAATCTTTGTCTTTTATCTCAGCATAAATCCTGCGCTCAAATTGATAATAAGCTAATTGATGGATACCGTTTGATATTATCTCATCGACTTTGTTAAATATTAATTCTTTTTTTAAATCTTCGTCTTTTACATTATCAATCATTTGATTATAAGCTAGACCTTCGGCAAATATACTTGCCATTTCTGAGGTAACTGTGGTCATCTCAGCCAAAAAGAAACTTTGTTTTCTTGGTGCCAAAATCTGATGAACTCCATGTCCTAATTCATGAGCAAGACCAATTACGTCACTATATAATTTATTATAATTTATCGATATAAAAGGATGAAATTCCTTGCCAGTAAAAATCGCCATAAAGCAATTAACTTTATTATCCCTATTCTCTGCATCAATATAATCATCATCAAAAAATCCTTTGGCCATTTTTTGTAATTCCGGGGAGAGATTTTCTAAAGAATCCAAAATAATATTTTCTGCATCCTTAATATCAAATTCAATATATTTATTATCTTTAAATTTTGGAATCTTGGTAATTAAATCTTGTGAATTTAAAATTGCCTTACCGTGTAATTTAGCAATTAAATCATAATATTCATGTGATATATTTTGGTAATTATTCTGAACAGATTTAAAAAACAACTCAACAATCTCATCCTTAATATGATTTGCTTGATTTTCTGCCTGATAATCTTCTTCATAACCGCGGGCTTTGGCCTCAACTTGGGCATTTTTAATTAGGCTTTTATATATAAAGGCATTTTGCTTGCCAAATTTCTTTAATATCTCAGCCGATTTTTGCCTAGATATTGATCCATCTTCATCTTCTGCGAGTTTAAATTCTTGGGCAATTTCTTCTTGGTTCTCGTAATAAAAATTCAACAAAGGCTTAATCGCTGCATAATAAATATCGGAATTATAATCTTCTAATTCTTCTGACATTATATTATCTTTACCACCCCGAATTTTACCAAGCCATGGCGCATATCTCGCCAAATCAGGATTGGACATTCTTTTAATTAAATCTTGTTCCTGTAATTCATTAATTTCAAACTCAAAAAACGAAGTTAGCCCATTAATTTCTGATAATTCTTGTTCAACAATAATCGTTTTTTTATTATTCCTAATATCCGATATATTAAGCATTTCTAGAAAGCTAGAAATTGAATATTGTAATTCTGATATTTCTTCATAATCTTTAATCGCCATCGCCAAATCAGCCCCGTTTAACTTGGCAATCTTATCCTCGTAATTATTACTTAAATTATTTGATAATGTCTTTAATTTTAAAATTGCATTCTTAAACCGATCCGATTCAAGATCAGAATAAATGAGGTCTAAATCCCATTTGGGTAATTTTTGATTTTGATTTTTATCTACCAATAAATTCCACATCCAAATTATTTTTTTAATATAGGTTATTGTAGTTAACTAGGCTTTTTTTAGCAAGTAATTAGCCATATTAATTAAACTTGACAATTAATAGATTTTTTTATATTTATATGGGAATTATATATTTATCAAATTTGGAGAAATAAAATGTTAGATAAAAAGAAACCAACTACCGCAGAATTAGTAGAAAAATTCATATCAACAGCACAAGATGAAAAACTAACCAAAGAATTCAACTCCAGAGTAAAACTGCTAATCACATTAACCGTTAACCAAGCTTATATCGAAGCCAAAGGTGATTACTTACCAATAGAAGATAATGATGCCCTAGATTACGAAATATCTGATTTAGGCGATAGTTTCGAGATCGAAATCAGCGGCCTTGGCGAATATGATAACGTCCTTAGACAACAATTCGACAAAATAAAATCCAGCTTCGAAAATAACCAAGTAGATTCAGTTAAAATAATAACCAATAAATTCCTACATAAAAATAATGACACCAGCTTATTATTTAATATTCTTAAATAATTAAGACTAAACGTCTTAATTATTTAAGCTTATCACATTGAGTACATATTTACGAGTTCGTTAGAACGAAGTAAAGATGTTACGAAGACGTGCAGAAATGACCGCCCCAAGAAATCACTTAATACTATAAATGGAAGATTTTTATCTTTAAATCAAACCCCGTTAGAATTTACGAGCCTAGCAAGCAAAGTAAAGGCTCTACGAAAACGTGCAGAAATTCCCACCCCAAGAAATCATCCAATACCACCAA
>CALDHH010000075.1 GCA_937941575.1 uncultured Alphaproteobacteria bacterium
TTAAAAGATGCAGAAGAGCAACAACAATTAAAAGCCCTAAAAGCAATTATTGAAGAAAGAATGACTTCAACCTCTTCAGGTCCGCTAACAATCAACCAATCCGCCGCAATCACAAAGATGGTTAATGAAGGTAATTACAAAGAAGCATTAGAATTATCAAGCGTGGTAAGTCCAATTACTTCAACAATTACCAAAGAAACAACTGCAACAAACCCAGCCTCTGGTAATAACCATGCAACAACAAACGATAGATCTGCGGAAATATCATCAAGAATTACAGAATCTGTTACAAAAACCAATGATTTTATCGGCGTGATTGCTAATAAAATACAAGAACTTGAGAGCAAAGCACAGAAAGATCCTGCATCTAAGCAAGATCTAGCTGATTTAAATAATTTAAGGGAATTAAACACAGTGCTGCAAGATAAACTTGCTGCGGAGAAATCTAATATAACGCCATCCATGATCCAAACTATTGAAAATAGGTTCGGAGATAGGAATTACGAGGGTGCATTAAATAGAGCAAAAGGATTGAGAAGAAATCCAAAACATGTAGTATCTCGCCAACCAGGAGAAAGAGCTAATAATTTTAATAGACCATCTCCTACTAGAGTTGAAGACATGATGGCTAAAAACTCAAAGACTATATCAGAGGCTAATCATTTTATAGTAATAGTACGTCAAAAAATACAGGGCATTGAAAATTTAATAAAAAATAACGTCGCATCTGAACAAGAAAAATCAGACTTAAAAAGTCTAAGGGAATTAAATACAGTATTGCAAGACAAGCTTAATGCTAAAACAGTAGATATAACTCCAGAGCAATTTAAACATGTAGAAGAGAGTTTTAGTAAAGGTAACTATGGGTCTTCCTTAACTGAAGCAAGAAAAAGCTATGAACCTTCTGTATCTAGCGATCCAAATGCAAAAGGACCTTATGATGAACGTATGAGAAATCAAACTCCTAAAATAGATAATGATCTAAATAAAGGCCCATCAAAATAAAGATAGTAAATAAATACTAAATTACTTTTGATGTAAATAAAATACTTGGTTTTATTGGAAATTATCTATATATATTGTCACATATGGATCAGATAGAAAAAACAGAATTTAAAGCAAATATTAGTGATATTAGATATATCAATGATACAACCTGTATTTTAATTATAAATACGGATGAGGCCATGCAATTTAATTCTGGCCAATATGCGATGCTTAAATTTGCTGGTCATGATTACAAACCTTTTTCAATTGCAAGCTTCCCCAAAGAAAGAAAACTTGAATTTCATATAAAAAATTCAGGTTACGGTATTGGAAAATTTATTCTAGAAAATCTTAAAATTAATGATGAAGTTTCAGTGCAGATTCCATTTGGAGTTGCTTGCCTTAAAGATAATAACAGACCAATTTTAGCCATTGCAGGTGGAGTTGGAATTGGCCAGATTGGCTCAATAATTGATACAGCATTAAAAAATAACCGTAATATTGAGCTATTCTATGGCGCATATGATTTTGACAATCTATATATGTTTGAATATTACAATAATATCTCCCAAAATAATTTTAAATTCACCCCTGCAATAGAAGCTGGTAAGCATATTAGCTGTAAATTGGGTAAAATAGGCGATATCACATTAAAAAATATCAATAAATTAGCCGATTACGATGTCTATATCAGTGGCCCGCCCGATATGGTTAAATATACTGTAAAGCTTCTTATCGACAATTCCGTGAATGCTGATAATATATATTGCGATTTACCAATTGAAATTTGTTTGAAAGATTAAAGATGGCCTCAGAAATTGAAAACTTAATAAAAGCATTGGCAAAACTACCAACCATCGGACCAAGATCGGCAAAATCAATCGCTTTGAAAATGCTCACTAAAAAACAAGATTTAATGCACCCACTTGTAATTGCAATGGAACAAGCCATTAAGAACACAACTATTTGTAGTATTTGTAATAATTTAGATGCCATAAACCCATGCCATATTTGCCAAGATAATAGACGGGATCAATCCACAATCTGTGTTGTTGAGAAAATATCTGATTTATGGGCATTAGAAGGCACAAAATCTTATAAAGGCCTATACCATGTTTTGGGTGGCGTATTATCTGCACTTGATGGAATTACTCCTGATGATTTGGACATTCCCAATCTTGTAACTAGATCACAAAACCCGAATGTAAAAGAAGTTATAATCGCTTTGAATACCAGCATAGATGGACAAGCAACCATGTATTACCTAACCGATTATTTAGAATTATCAAATGTTGAAATAACTGTACCATCCAGAGGAGTCCCAATGGGTGGAGAACTTGATCATTTAGATGATGGGACATTAATAACAGCCTTAAACTCACGCAAACAGATAGAGAATTAAAATGAAAGAATATATAGAACAAGCATTCGCTAATAAAGACAATATTGAAAATAAAGAAGAGCTAAAGCAAAAAGTATCAGAAGTGTTAAAAATGCTTGATAGTGGTAAATTAAGAGTAGCTGAGCCAAGTGCAAATGGCTGGATTGTTAATGAATGGGCTAAAAAAGCGATACTTTTATACTTCATGTTAAATGATATGGATTTGGTAAGTGGTGGCATTGGTGAGAATGGAAATTGGTATGATAAAGTTCCATCAAAATTTGAGAACTGGGGTAAATCTGATTTTGAAACTGCTGGTTTCAGAGCTGTACCAAATTGTGTGGTAAGACATTCCGCCTTTATTGGTAAGAATACTGTGTTAATGCCCTCTTTTGTAAATATCGGTGCTTATGTTGATGAAGGCACAATGGTTGATACTTGGGCAACTATTGGTTCATGTGCACAAATAGGTAAAAACTGTCACATATCCGGCGGTACTGGAATTGGTGGGGTGTTAGAGCCATTACAAGCGAATCCGGTAGTAATTGAAGATAATTGTTTCATTGGTGCCAGATCAGAAGTTGCAGAAGGCGTAATTGTTGAGACAGGATCCGTATTATCAATGGGTGTATATTTAGGTGCGTCAACAAAAATTATTAATCGCGATACCGGTGAAGTACATATGGGTCGAGTACCTGCTTATTCAGTAGTTGTACCTGGTACAATGAAAGGTAAATCCTTGCCAGATGGCACCGATGGGCCAAATCTATATTGTGCAGTTATCGTAAAACAGGTTGATGAAAGAACCAGATCAAAAACATCTATAAATGAATTATTAAGAGATTAAAATGACCATTATCGATGATGTAAAACTGACCCAAGATTTAATTAGATGCCCAAGTATTACACCAATCGAAGGCGGAGCATTAAACCTATTACAAGGAATTCTTGAGAGCTTAGAATTTAATTGTCAGCGTTTAAAATTTGAAGATGTTGATAATCTTTATGCAAGATTTGGTGATAAACAACCAAATTTCTGTTTTGCTGGTCATACAGATGTTGTACCGGTTGGAGATGAAGAATCTTGGTCTTTTAAGCCATTCTCTGGTGATATAATTAATAATGAGATTTGTGGCCGTGGTGCAGTAGATATGAAAGGTGGCATTGCTGCTTTTATATCTGCCCTATCTAAATTCCTAAATGACAATAAGAATTTTAATGGCTCGATATCTTTATTAATCACTGGTGATGAAGAAGGTATTGCCATTAATGGCACCAAAAAAGTCCTTGAATGGATGGCAGATAATGATGAAAAAATAGATTATTGCATCGTAGGAGAGCCAACCAACCCGAATATACTGGGCGAGATGGTCAAAATTGGACGTAGAGGCAGCCTTAATGGTGAAATTACTGTTATTGGTACCCAAGGTCATGTTGCCTACCCGCATTTGGCGGATAATCCGATTCCTAAAATAACTAAGATAATCTCAAAACTAATTGAATTTAAACTTGATAACGGATCAGAATATTTCCAACCATCTAATTTAGAAATAACTTCAATCGATGTTGGTAATCCAACTACTAATGTTATCCCAGAAACTGCCACAGCTAAATTTAACATCAGATTTAATGATATTCATTCTGGCAATAGTTTAAGCGATAAGATTAGATCTGAATTAGATAGTTTAGATATAGATTATAGTTTAGATATTAGAATCTCTGGCGAAAGCTTCGTTACTGATGATTTGAAATTACAAAAATTAATCTCCGAAGCAATTTATGAAGTTACAGAAATCAAAACTGATTTAAGCACAACAGGTGGAACATCTGATGCAAGATTTATAACAAATTACTGTCCAGTAATCGAATTTGGTTTAACTGGACAAACAATGCATAAGGTGGATGAGAGGATTAATATAGATGATCTTCAAACATTAACATCTATTTATTCAAAGATATTGGATAAGTTCTTTATTAACTAGGACTACTATTACCTTTCAAAAAGTAATAAAAAAAGGCCGTATCAATTAAGATACGGCCTTTAATTTTTAAACTATTTCTAGCTACTATTGGATTTTAACTAATAAACCACAATCTTTTGTAACAAGAGTTTCGTCGTAAGTATCACCAGAAGCACCACCTGTTAGACAGCTAGCAGCAACTCCGTAACCTTGTACGAAACCAGTTGTAGATTTACCGTCATCCATTTTACGGTCAATTTGTGCCGCACGGATTGGAGTTAAAACCTGAGAACCAGCAGTTTGGCTAATCGCAGCATTTACGTTATTCTGTAATGATAATACTAATCCACTTGGTAAAACCGCACCACCAGCAACAGTAGCACCATCACCATGACCTACGTGAAAACCACCACCAATTTTAGCAGATGGGTGTGATTCACCCCATGCTGGAACTGTTGGAGTTGTCATTAATGCATCAGATACACCAGCGATTAAATCAGCTTTTAATAGGTGTAACCAAAACATTGATGTTTCAGCGCCTACTGAAGTAACAGCAACACCAGCCTGATCAGTACCAGCAGCACCGGCAGTACCAACGATTGAGTCACCCGCAGTAGCTGCAGCTGGATCACAGTTAGTTGCACAGTTTGGTAAACGTGTAGATGCGTTTAACATGTCACCTGGAATTGCACTAAAAGAATCACGGAAAGTAGTTGTTGCTGCTTCGTAAGATTTTACTTGCGCAATTGTCGCTGTTACACGAGCGTTTTCCATTAATTCTTGACCTTTTAAAATACCACCGATCAATAGACCAATAATTGTCATCACGATTGCTAGTTCAACAAGCGTAAAACCTTTTTCTGTTTTTTTCATATTTATCCCCTTTACGTTATAATAAAAAAACTTATTAAATGATTTCTATAACACATTTATAAAAACCACTTATGCATAGTTAATGTGAATAATTCACGACTGCATGACTAATAATGTACCATAAATAGTAAACACTTCATTAACAAAGCACTATTCGACTACTCAATATGCTAACTTGATAAGTTGATAATAGTTAAGTCATTGAAATATAATAAATTGTATAAGTTAAGATTATTCTTTATTTCTATAAATAGATGGAGATATACCAGTTATATCTTTGAAAACACGGTTAAATGAAGCCAAAGAGTTAAATCCAACCTCAAATGCAACTATTTTTACAGGAATCTCTGGATTATTTAGCATTCTTTTTGCATCTTCTACCCGATATCCGTTCAATAAATTGGGTACACTTTGATTAAATGCAATATTTACGACCCTTGATAATATATTTTCTGAAATATCTAGCTCCCTTGCCAGATCTGAACGGCTAAAAGACGGCTCATGATATAGTTTATCCAAGGTCATTAAGTTATTTATCTTATTTATAAGCTCTTTCTCTTCATCGTTAAGATCTTTTACATCTGATTTCTTCTTTTGATTCTCTAATCTTAAGGATTGAGGATAGATTCTAAATAGAACAGTGGTTGCCAAATATACAAATAGTAATGAAATGGATACTCTTAATAATTCTGTCTCTTTTATATTAAAGTAATTTGTTGAATACATTAAGTTAACAGCAATAGAATATATATTCGTTGTTATGATCGATATTATAAGCCAATATTTTTCCTTACCCATTTTTGATTTTATTAGATTCTTAAAGAAGCTATCGTGGAAAATTAACAAAAGAAGTATAAGACTTCCCAATGTTGAGCCTAATACATAGAGCCATTGAAAGAAATCATCACAATAACTAACAGCTTCATCACACATATTTGTATTTAACTTTGCCCCATAGACAATTAAGACAACAATTATTGGCATTAGAATGGTTAGAAATTCTTTTTTCTTCGGTATATCTCCGAATCTACCAATTTGTAATATAAATAAATAGCTAACTGGGATACTAAGCGACCATAAGAACCATGAAGATAATCTTATCTCATCGTAAAAATCATTTAAACGGAATGATACATGCGAGATAAATAATAGAGCGAGTATAAAAAAGTATAATATAGCCAAAAAAGCCTGTCGCCATTCTTTTAGACGCGATAATATATATACAAGTATTAAAACGCATTGAAATAAACCTGTAATAGCCAGCCATTCCACCGATGAAAATGTTAAATTATATATGAATTGCATTTTGAAACAGCTTTTTAACAGAGATTATTAATTTTCAATTATAATATATCCGTTTGAATAACAAGTAAAGCAGTTGAAATTCTATAGAAGCTATTATTTATCTTCCCAGGTCTCACCAAATTTATCTTCGGCTGGAGAATCTTCTTGTAATCTTTCTTCAATAAATGATTGCATGAAGTTAACTTCGTTTGGGTGAAGATTCTGAGACTCGGTTGCCAATAAAGATTCAATAATTGTTTTTGCAGCTTCTTTTTCACCCAAAGCAGTTAAAACGAATATTGGCATCTGTCTTGCCCATATCGGCATATCTGGATTTTGTAAATCTGCTAGTTTATATGCAAGTTCTAATGCATATTCAAGATCATGCATTCTATATCTTGCAAGGAATACTGCATGGGCAAGCCATCTCCATTTTTCACCTTCAGCATTATTTCCAGCTTCTGATAAATAATCAACAATTACATTAATGTCTTCTGGAACCTGAGTTGCACCAAAATAATAAGCAGCAGCCATTGAAACATGATCTGATTTTGCATCCATTTTATGAAGCAACCAAAACCAATGTTTTAACATTTGATAATCGTAATCTTTCAACGGTGTAACACTGCCACCTGTATCACCAAGATTTTGTAATGTTAACGCACCCATTCTATAAGAAAATTGTGGGTCGCCCAATGTCATTGCCAAAGCACCTTGATAACTTGGTACTGGTGGAACGCCTGGCCATTTTGCTCTCATATTATTACTAAAAGCCCAATATAATCCATTTATAATTAAAAAGGAGAATAATAATATCTTAGATATGTTTAAAGATTTGTCGCTATTCATTAAAACTGCCTACGTATTAAATCAAAATTTGCACATATAATTGTTAAGGTAATGAATACAAAACCCTGTAAGAATACAAATATTGGTAATCCCAAACTCGCAACTGCATCTATTATAAAATCACCTGTATTTTTAGAATACTCGACACTAGACATGCCATCAACTCCATATACTAACCAGCTTGTTTGACCCATAAGATCTAATCTTGGTATAATTATAGAGATAAATTCTAAGAAACTACCTAAAATTGACATTATAAAGCCATCACCTGGTACATCTGCTATTCCAAGCAAAGTTCCAACCATTCTTGCCAAAGCATAGAAACCTAAACAAGCCAAAGCAGAACCTGCAGCACTTGATAAAACCATTGAGAAGAACAATGCAAGACAAGAGATCAACATAAATTCAATTAAAATTGACCATCCCCAAACAAATAAACCATACATATCTGGCTTACCCAATACAAATACAGCTAGAATAACTGCAGCAGCTACTATTGCTGATAAAACAATAAACGCAAAAGCATGGCTTATTAAATATTTAGTCTTTGATATCGGTCTTGAAAGTAAAAATTCAACTTCTTTATTATCAAAAGCACGTCTTACATAGAATGATATAAATAACACTAGCCCTAAAACACCTAAGAATCTTAGACCACCTGAACCGAATACTACTGAGAAAGTTTGCTGTTCTGTCATAGATGCACTACCTAAAAACACAGCCATACTGCTACCCAACAAGATCATTAAGATCAATGTTATTACTAATTTATCTCTGAAAGCTGCTGTCAAAACATAGCTGACTAAAGGACCTGAAATCATTTTAACTCCATTATATCTTCTTAAAAAAGGTTACTCATTTAAATATTAAAGCCTGAAAGGGCGTCTATCTGAACCAAAGGTATTATATAAGTCTTTATCTGTTTGACTAATATTACTACCCGGTAAGATCGTAGATTTTATGAATATAACAAGTTCGTTCTTGGCAATTCTATCACCCTTACTTTTGAAAAAGTTACCCAATACTGGTAAATCACCAATCACTGGAACACCCACTGTGTCAACTTCTGTACGATCTGTCATCAATCCGCCCATTACAATTACTTGACCTGATTGCATTTTTACAATTGAATCCATTTCTTGTACTGCAAGTTCAGGAATTAAGTTCTGAACTCCAGATAAAGCCGCAGCAGTCGCTGCAGGTAGAGCCGCAATTGTAATCGCAACACCTGGATCCGCAATACTACCAACTACTCTTGTAATTGTTGGTCTTAAGAACATTGAGATTTCATCAGTATCTGTATTAACAGATGGGATAACACTTAACAATATACCTTCTGGAACAGATTGCACATCACTATCAACTGTAATTGTTGTAGCACCAGTATCTTCATCTTCTTCAACATCAACATCAACATCAAAGAAAACTCGGTTTTCAACCACATTCAATATTGCAGCTTGGTTATTTAATACTGTTATTCTTGGACTAGATAATGCTTTTACTGTACCAAATCTACTAATTGCACTTACCGCTGCTTGGATATCATTACCCGGATTAATTGCCGCAGTAAATACGTTACCAGGAGTTAATGTTGGAGAAAATACAGGTTGAGCCAAATCAACATCAAAGTTTAATAGGCCTGTTAAATTCATGGCACCACCACCAGCAGAACCCCAATCAATACCAGCAGCGAATTCATCCAAAAGACTTACTTCTAAAATCTTTGCCTCTACTAATACTTGTGTAGTTACAGCTTTTCTAAGTTTCTTTAGATATTCTTTTAAAATCTTATGCTGTCTTGCACTTGTGAATACAGATATTATTCCAGAGCTACGACTTACAGAGAATTGTGAAGCACCTGCACCAGCAGTGGCAGCAACGGCTGCAACTGGAGCTGCGCCAGCTTGTACTGTTAAACTTGGCGGAGCATTTGGATTACTTGCATCGCCACCCGCAGCAACTCTTGGTTGAGCAATCGGGTTAGCCAATGTTGCAAGAGATGTATAATTATCTGTTGATGCAAGAATTGATTCTAATGTCGCTTCTAATTCTGTCCAGAAATCTGTTTCCATTGATGTTTCAACACCAGATGCTGATCCAACATCGGCACCTTCACCAGATACAACTGATACATCGATACTAATTGAACTTTCTGTAGTTCTACTAACGTTCACGTAGTCAATTCTGTAATTTTTCATGAAAGGTCTATCAATTTCAACTCTCAAAAGACCATTCTTATAAGTATAACGCAGACCTGACATACTACATATTCTATGAATAATTTCGTCAAAAGGTCTGTTTCTTGCTGTAAACACGATTGAACCTGAAATTTGTGGATCCAGTTCTAAATCGATTTCTGCTTGGTCAGCAAGTTCGAATAAAATATCTCTTAATGGTACAGTTTGGTTAACTGATATTGATACCAATGGCATGCTCTCAGTTTCTCCACCTGGCTCAACAACATGAGTTGCCAATTCTGGAATACCACTATCACTATCCTGAGGTAGATCTCTTGGAGCCATTGATCTTCTGTAATCAGAAGCATCTAACGATCCACTTCTATCATGTTTCAACTGGCTTTCAACCATTTCACATGCATTCAAGAAAAACACTGAAGATACAATCACTGCAACCTTAGTAATTTTATTAACAATTTTGAAATTATTAAATATATTTGTCATTTAAACTAAACCCTTTTACTTCCCTAAAACCGATATTCAATATGATAAAGAATATATCACAATAAAAAAACCCTTTTTTTCTTTTTTCTTCAAATAGTTCTAATATTTCTTTAAATCTATAAAGAAAGCCTCGATGTATCTATCTGTGGAAGCCCAGATGATGAGTCTTTGCCCCCTAATTCGTATTGTTGTATTTTCATCTTCATATCTGATGAAATATCCGCTTCTACAATAGCTGTTTCACTAGTTATTGTATTTTCTGTGTATAATTTGAACAAAGATTGATCAAAAGTTACCATTCCAAGAGCATTATTCTTTGCCATTACATCTGATATACCTTTGGTCTTTCCTTTTAATATTAATTCTTTTACTAATGCTTCGTTTAGCAACACCTCTAATGCCACAACTACTCCGCCACCTTTTTTAGCAACAAGCCTTTGAGATACGATTGATCTTAAATTCATTGATAAAGCAATTCTTATTTGCATTTGTCTTTCTTCTGGGAAGAAATTAATTATACGCTCAATTGCTTGCGATGCATTATTTGTATGGATTGTACTTAAGCATAAATGCCCAGTTTCTGCAGCACTTATTGCTTGCTCCATTACTTCTTCATCTCTTACTTCACCGACCAAGATAACATCTGGCTTTTGTCTTAATGCATTTTTTAATGCAACATTATATGAAACGGTATCAATACCAACTTCACGTTGAGTAATAATACAGCCTTTATGAGCATGATAATATTCAACCGGATCTTCAATTGTTATGATATGACCAGAACCCTTTGTATTACGGTAATCCATCATTGATGCCAAAGATGTTGATTTACCAGATGAAGTCACACCAGAAATTAAAATAAGGCCACGTTTTTCCATAGCCAGCATTTTGAAGACTTCAGGCAGGTTTAATTCTTCAAAACTAGGTATATCAGAAGTAATACGTCTGATAACCATTCCTGGATGTTGTCTTTGCTTTAAAACATTTATACGAAATCTACCTTGTTGTCCCATATCTAATGCTAGATTCAATTCCATATTTGCATCAAATTCACGTCTTTGACGGCTGGTTAAAACTTCACTTAACATCCCCTCAAGATCTTCAACTTCTAGTTTTTCATCTGTAATTGTGCTAAGTTTATTATCTTTACGAATTGTTGGTGGAACCCCTACTGTTAAGTATAAATCAGTTGAGGACTGACTAACCATCTCATCCAGATATGTATATATTGCAATCCCACTACTCAAAACGAATATCCTCCATCCATTTCTGAATCAACTTGACTAGCCGGTATCTCTTGGACTGGGCTAGGATTATTTGGATTATGCTGAGGTGTAGCTTGCTTCTGTGCTGTCTCTGGCTTTCTCTCATCGCTATTTTCTTCACCATGGCCATCATCAGATGCGATATCACCCATTTCATCAGCACCATCTTTCAATGCGTCTTGAGCAACTTCTTCTGAAATAAGATCAGCATCAAGTAAATCATTTAAAGAATCTTCCATGGTCTGCATCCCGTATCTTGCACCGGTCTGAATCATTGAATAAACTTGGGCTAACTGATTTTCTCTAATCAAGTTACGAACAGCATTTGTTCCAACCATGATCTCATGCGCGGCTACACGGCCACCAGTTTTTCTTTTTAATAGTTTCTGAGCAATTACACCCTGAACAGAACTTGATAACATGGCCCGAACCATACCTTTTTCTGCAGCAGGGAAAACGTCAATAATACGGTCAATAGTCTTTGCAGCAGAACTTGAGTGAAGAGTTCCAAAAACCAAGTGACCTGTCTCAGCAGCAGTTAGAGCAAGTGATATTGTTTCATAATCACGCATCTCACCAACTAGAATAACATCTGGATCTTCACGCAAGGCACTTTTCAAAGCTTTAGAGAATGATTTGGTATCCGTACCGACTTCTCTGTGATTAACCAAGCTTTTATTTGATTGGTGATAAAATTCAACCGGATCTTCAATTGTTAGAATATGTTCATTTCTTGTATCATTAATATAATCGATCATTGATGCCAATGTAGTTGATTTACCACTACCCGTTGGACCAGTTACCAATACGATACCCTGTTTCACTTCCGATAAATGGCGCATAATCGGTGGAAGACCTAAATCTGCCATTTTGGGGATTTTAGTTGGAATCACACGAAATACTGCCGCGGCCCCCACTCTATTTGTAAAAGCATTCACACGAAAACGAGCATTCTCTCCAAATGAAATCGCAAAATCTATTTCTTGCTCTTTCTCATATTCGGCTCTTTGCTCATCGGTCATGATTGAATATAACATCGATTTAATACTATCGCTTGTTAACTCTTCTGACTTAATTTTACGAAGTTCACCATCTACTCTTATTATCGCGGGGTTTGAACCACTCAAATGTAAATCTGATGCATCGTTTTTCATTGTAAACGAAAGTAATTGTGTAATATCCAATCTTTTATCCCCCTTGAAAGATTTAGAAAATTTATAGCTAAGCCTAAAAATAATCCATATAAGTTAATAAATTATTATCATATAAAAAAAACATTATAGCTATGTCTAAATAAACTATTTAAGCTTATTTTAAATAAGCTACATTCCCATTTTGTAAAAAACTCCACCATCGAAGATTAAGCAAATTAAAAATGCCAATATCAAAGATGGCCCGAATGGAAATTCTTCTCTACCTGTAATTTTTTTCCAGAATAAAGATATAAAGATACCACTTAGACCAGAGATTAATAAGAACATCGGTGAAGATAAATTACCGATCCATAAACCAGCTACAAAGAAAAACTTAACATCACCAAGTCCCATTGGCTCTCGTTTCATTATCTTCATAAATATTGCTCTTAATAAAAATGATCCTATCCCGAAAGTTAGAGCACTTATTAGCGCGTATTTACCTGTATCTTTTAAATAATAAACAAATTCACCGCTATAACATGCTTCAATCAAGAGCATGATTAAACCCAATATAAATAAAGATAAATTAAGTCTATTTGGTATAATTTGAAATTCAAAATCAATTGCAATTATTGCAACCATTATGAAAGACATTAAGAATAATGGGATTAATCTATAATCTAATGGAAAGATAAGAAAGAATATAAGGCATAATAACGCAGTAGATAGTTCAATCACTGGGTATCTGATGCTAATTTTTTTCTTACAATATCTACATTTTCCGCCTGAGAATAACCAAGAGAACACTGGAAATAAATCCAATATACCCAGAACATGGTTACAACTTGGGCAATGCGAACGGCTTATTTTTTCTTTATCTAGCTTCTTCTTTGGAGATATCATAGATATTCCCCTTGGCATGCGATAGCTAAGCGCTGTCGCGAAGCTACCTAAACACATACCAATTACGAATACCGTTATTACTTCTAACGCAAAGATAATTTCTGAATACATTTATAGTTATTTCCAAAAATTATACTATTGAATAGCAATAAGGCGTTTTTTAATCTGTTTCACTGGAATTACACCTTTGTAATCGCCTGCGTAATACAGATTTAAAGCTTCTCTATAAAGATGAGCAGCTGAACTCTTTTTGCCCATACGATCATAGATAACAGCTCTATTAAATATATATCCAACATTCTTATCATCTAAGCTAGATGCAATATTTAGATATTTTATCGCTTTACCATACTCATTTAAATCACCATATGCGCTCCCCAATTGACCAGCAACTCCGGCATTACCTGGGTAAGAGCCTCTTAATTGTTGTAATTTATCCGCTGCAAATCTTGGAGATTCTTTTCTTAGAACACCCAACATATTTGTTAGAGCATCAAGATTTTTTGGATCTCTTTTTAAAGTTTTCTCATATGTTTTTAAAGCTGAAGCTGTATCACCACTTCTTTGATAAGCAATAGCAAGACCCATAAGAACTCTTGAATCTTTTGGTTTATCTGATCTTAAATCTTGGAACATTTCCAATGCAGTTGCGTATCTTCCTTCTGATAAAGCACGTCTTGCCGCAGATAGTCTTGCATCAACGCTATTTGACCCTCTACTTCTTTTTAATACAAAATATTTAGGATTTAAGTCACGAATTACAGCCGGCTTTTCTAATTCATTTAAAGTACTGCTTCTATTTGGACCTTGACCAAGTGGTGCGATCGGGGCATCGCCATCAATAACACCTAATGTTTGTGCTTGTTCTAAAGATTCTGCTGGCGGTGCCATTTCTTTTAAAGTATCAGTATTCGCAATTAATGCTTTCTCTGCATCAGTTGGCTCTGTAATATTTTCAATTGCTTCCATTGGTATATCTTGCACAACATCAATATTCTCAACTGGTATTCCACCCATCATTTGATTAGGGTCCATAGCCATTTGCTCTAAACCAGCATCCATTGACATCATTTGATCTGGCACAGGAATTCCCTCTGGCATATTCTTTATATCTGTTATTTCTCCATCAGCAAATTCCGATAGCTCTGACATTGCATCAGAGGTCTTTTCTTCTGCACCAGACAATATTTGGCCTGTTGTATCTGCTAATTTTTGAGCACTACCTTCTGTAATTTCAACGATATCTCCAGTTGTCTCGTTAATTGATGAAATAGTACCATCAAGCTCGGTAGTAAATTCACCACTATCCAAAGCAGAGACAGTTTCTTCTATCACACCATCTTCTGCAGGAATCGGTGGGAAATCAACATCTGATATTTCATTTAAATCACCTAGACCTGATAAATCTGAATCTACTGCAACATTATCCATGCCAGTATTCATTGGATCAATTTGATTATCCATTCCTGTGTTCATTGGATCCATATTACCTTGGGCAACTATTCCATTATTTGGAGCAGGTTTATCACCAGATGTAAAAAAGTAATATGCGCCACCAAGTGCCAGAGCCAAAGATACAAAGCCACCTAATACTAAGGCTTTCTTCTTTCCTTTTCCGCCTGATCTTTCTCCATCAAACTCAATTTCGTCACCAAGGTTAAAATCAACTTCTTCTGTCATGTTATCGTCACTCATTTTACTTTTCTTTCAATAAATATATTTATAAATTTATGCTGCTTTTTGACTATCTATAGTCTCCAAGAACGCTCTCTCAAGATATTCCTGCCCTGATTGCTTCTTTAACTCTGCTGGAGTTCCAACAAATAAAAGATCGCCGCCATGAATTACACTTACTCTGTCACAAATTTCATCCATATCCGCTAAAATATGTGAGCTCATAAACACTGTGATACCTTCTTTTTTACATTTCAATATCTCATCTTTAACATTTGCTCTAGCTCTTGGATCTAGACCACTCATCGGCTCATCTAAAATCAGCAAAGGACATTTTGTTAATAGAGTTCCTAATAATCCAACTTTTTGGCGCATACCTTTTGAGTAAGTATTTACTCTGCGTCTTAAAGCTTTCTCATCTAAAGATACTCTTTCTGCAGCTTCAATAATCTCTTTTTCATCAATCTCTCTATTATATAACTTTAACGAGAATTTAATGAACTCTATACCAGATAAAAAATTTGGTGGCTCAAAACGCTCTGGTAAGTAAGCAAGTTTCTCTTTGCTAGATTTATCCAAATCATTGCCACCGAAAAACTTAATTGATCCAGAGCTTGAAGCCATTAAGCCAAGCAATACTTTAATAAATGTTGTTTTACCAACACCGTTAAGCCCCATAAGCCCAAAAATCTCTCCTGCACCTACTTCAAAATTAATGTCTCTTATTACGTCATCACCGCCGTAATTCGCAGCAATATCCTTTACTAATAAAACACTATCTTTTTTAACCATTATTTCTTTTCCTAATTTTATATTATTAATTAACCTGGCAGTAAAATACCACTTTGAATATCATATACTTGATGTGGTCTCATATTGATTGTGATAATTTTATTAAACACAGAATCAAACCATTCCAAATATACACTATCTCTTTTTACATGTATTCCAACGATCTCTGGCAATAAATAACCTGGGGTTAGTCTTTTACCATTAATCCATACAATCCAATTATTTGAAGAATTATAAAGCAATCCATCAACATCAATTATACGCTTAGGAGCTTCTTCACCTTCTCCACCAAGTGTCGCATCTTTACCAGATAAGGCTCTTTCTAATGTCAGAACCTCTAAAGGAGTTAAGAATAGAGATGAAGAGAAGCCTGGTGTATTATTCGTATAAATTCTTGCTTTAACCTCTGCCAATAGTTTTGCAGCTGTTTCTTTTCTTTTTGCTTCTTTTTCTTCCGGTGTCTCTTCTGTTACAGATTCAGCAACCTCTACTGGTGCAGACTGCCCCGGAGGTACAGATGGATCAATCATATCATCTGGGTTGGAAGCCTGCATATCCATTTGTTGCATCTGTTGTTCCATTTGCAATTGCTCAGCAGTTTGCGCATTAACCGACTGATTTACAAATATGAAACATATTGTAAGCAGAGCTGCAAATCCTGATAATCTTTTAATTTTATTTAAAAATAACATTCTATTTAAACCTTATAAACTATTTAACAAAGCCAGATTGACCGTTTTTATCACCTGGTGTCGCCTGCAAACTTTGCCAATCGAAAACAAGTTTTCCCTCCATTATTGGCTCAGCTTCACCATCTACAATCTTATTAAGAAGGTCATTATCAACTTTACCTACTTTTTCAAGCTTGAACATATGTATTCTTGTATGGCCAGGAAAAGATTTATCTATCCATTCAATAAATTGATAAATATCCGTGTCTAAAAATGCATTTAATCTGTTTAGCTCAATTCTACTATTGATTAACTTATATCCTGCAATTTTGGCATCTTTATTTTCAATTTCTTGTAGCGCACTAATTTTATATTCAAAACCTGATACTCCTGATGCACGTCTTATTTCTTCTAATACGTCACCCACCATAAATCTATCTTGATTAATAAAGAAACCATCTTGTTCCATATTTTCAAAATCACCCAAGCTGGCTCTTAATGCTTTCAGTTCTTCCTTAATATTCAAAATTTTACTTCTAAATCCAGATATATCCGTTTTCAATGTGCTTAATTCTTTTTCTGTATCTTTTCTAAGTGGTTCAACCCATAAGAAGAAGGCACCTGCTAAGGATACAGCAATGAATATTAATACCGATATAATAGCTAATCTTCGTACACCAATTAATTTTATCATAACGGCACTCCTATGACTTTAAATCTTGCCATTTCTTCATCTTTAGCACTAGATCCTCCACCGACAGAAGATCCTCCACCATCCGACGCAGTACCAATTTTAGCCGAGAAAACACCCGTTCTAGATACACCACCGAATTGCTTCTCCATTGTTATTTCATGATCTGGCAAAGCACCTCTTAATCTTTTTAAGAAAGATTCAGTTTCAGCAACTTTTTCTTCCAAAGGCATATCATTCGGTAAAGAATAAGAGAAGAATAGTTCAAAATAACCGTTATCAGCAAGCTTCTTTGAACCCTTACCGGTCATTTTAGCCATAATTTTCTTTAACACATCTGATTGTTTTTTAGCGCCACCATTTTTATCCGGAAGATCAATTTTTGCATTTGGAACATGTCTATAACTCATATCTGCTAAAAACACTTCTGATCCTAAATTATCTCTAACCACTTTTAAAACAGGCTCTGGACTTATTGAGTTCTCTACCAATAAACCCTTCACTGCAAGCGACCCCCTAACCACATCTGGTTTTACAGGGACAGCAGCAAATATAGCTGCCTCTTGATCATATTCTCTTTTTAAAAGATTATATTGTGTCTTATTTTGGGCGATTTCTGAGTGAACTTCTCTATATTCAGCAAAGCTACTATAAAGCATGTAAGACAGACCGATTGCAGCAAGAAGCAACAATATACTTCCGAATTTAACAGCCATCCTTGGCAATACAATTTTTGAGATCTCTTCAATTTTTAAATTTAAAGAAGGACCGCCTTTTTTACCAATCCAACCTGCATGAACTGCATCTGAATATTTTGGTTTAACACCTTTGCCGTATTTAAAGCCAATTAACTTTCCGGCTTCATGAACCGTCATTGGATAAAAATTACTTACAGGCAAACCAACAGATTGCATTGCTTCTTTTTCAGCCGCACCGGATACAACAAAAACATCCAATCCTTCAGATGGGTTATAACCAAATCTTGCAACATAACTTAGAGTAGCTTTAAATTCTTTGGCAACCTCTTCTGCCCATGCAGTACCGCTTGATACATTTTCTGCCATTGGCGTCAGCCTTGTCAAAGCAAGGTCACCATCTTTAATTACAACTTGCCTTAAACCACCTGTTTCATGTTGACCTATAAATACGATCCATCTAGACGCCATCTCATTAGTGCTGTTTAAATTCTTCTTTGCTAATTCTTGTAACATGCTTGCAGATTCTACTGGTAATAGACAAACACCCGATACATGGACACCAGCTTCGAAAATGGCATTAATAATCTTGTTAATGTTTTCAGTCTCTGGCAAACCAGCCAATAAATAAGAATCCGGTGAATCTACCTTCATCAGTTTATCACGTTTCTTCTTACCTTTAAGCTCTAAAGCTCCGCGGATCTTCGTATTTGAAAAAGCAGAATCAATCTTTCTCTTAAGAATTTTAGGTTTATCCAATGAACTTACTTTTGGTAATGTTTCCTTACGATAATGCTGTTCAACAACATCAAAAACAAGCCTTACAGATTTACCGCTATTTTTTTCGGTAAATACATTTATCAGCTGCTCTTCAAAATCCGGAACAGACCAAGGAATTGAACATTCATGTTCAACATTCTTACCTGATGATAAGTATAAAACTACACCTTCATCTCCAATTAAAAGTACTCTTTTAGCCACGAGAACCCCACTTATTTATAAAATATAATTTCAATTTATATCCCCATATTCGAAAAGCTATTGTAAATTGGACCAAATACAGCAGCCGCAATCCATAACATAATACCACCAAGAATAACCGTCATCATTGGCTCAATCATCTGAATCATTGAATCGACCGCTTCGTTCACATCTTTATCATAAAATTCTGCAACTTGTTCTAAAACTCCAGTCAAGTTACCAGATTCCTCACCAATCTTCACCATTCTTACCACCAATGATGGAAACTCACCTGAGTTATTTAAGGCTGTTGATATTGGGTTACCTTCTTTTACCTGTTCTCTTACACGCTCTAACGCCTCTTGCATCACAAGATTACCGGCAGTTTTCTGAGCAGATTCTAGACATCTCAAGATCTCCAAACCACTACTAAACAATACACCAAATGTTTGGGCAAATCTTGATAATGAAATCTTTCTTATCAAAATCCCCATTACCGGCATATTCAGAGCAAGCTTATCAGTTTGATATCTAAAACCTGTTGAAACTGCGCGTCCAATTTTTATACTGGCGATAAACACCACTATTCCGATACCCACATATAGACCATTAGCAACGAAGAAGTCCGAAGTTGCGATCAATGAAGTGGTTATCATACCTAATTCCTGATCCATACTTTCTAAGAATCCTAAAACCTGCGGTACAACATATGCCATCATCAAAGTTACAACACCGAACATAACCACACCCAGTATTTTTGGATATTTTGTGGCCTGTTTAACTTTTGAATCCATCGCATCAGTCCATTTAAGGTGATGGATAAGCTGAGTAAATGAATTGGATAAGTTACCGGTTTCTTCACCAGCACCAATTAATGAGATAAATATATTAGTAAATACAGATGGGTGATTTGACATCGCCTCAGATAATGAATTACCCTCTGATACATCTCTGTATACTTCGGTCATGATATCTCTAAGCTTGGCTGATTCAGTTGTGTCACGGATATCAGACAAACCATCCATTAATGGTACACCAGCTTTCTGTAGCTGTTCTAGATGTACGAATAATTGCACCATGTCACGAGTTTTAATTTTTGCTTTAAATGCCGCTTTTTTCTTTTTGGTTTCCATGGATTTTGCTTCGATAAGCTCCATGCCACGTTCAGATAATTGTTGGGCTAAATCTTTTTCGTTCGCCGCAGATATAGAGCCTCTAACGGCCCTACCTTGGTTATCAATCGCGCGATAATTATATTTATTCATTCCCTAAATTTCCCCGTAAGATAATATAATTTAACAATAATACACTAACTAATTTAAGATAATGACAAAACTTTACCAATTAGTTACCGTTTTAAAAATTTATTATATTAATAGTCATTTATTGAAATATAAATAACATATTTTCATTCTATAATTAAATAACACCTTTGGTAAAGGGTAAAAAAGCCATTAATTAGTAATTAATGGCTTTTTTATTTAATACTGATTCTAAAAATTATTTAGAAGCAACTGCTTTCACCTTTACAGACTTAGCTTTTTTAGGCTTACCATTGCTATAGTTAGAGTTTTTAGATGGGAAAGAATCAACTTTCACAACTTCGTCTCTAGCAGCATTGGCGATCTCGATCATATCAGCTTCATCCTGAGTAATTATATTTGCTTTAACCGCATCAGCCAAAGACGAGCTATCCAGCTCACCTTTTTTAACTGCTGATTTAATTTTAGCTTCCAATGGCTCTGCTGCAATCACCTTATTAAACGCATCTTCTAAGATTGCAATCTGCTCACCTTCTCTATCCGTCAGATAAATACCATCAGTTAATCTATCTCTTGCTCCACCTGCTTCCATTACCGATTGAACAACTTGGCGGTCAAGTACATCGGATGGAGCTTTATTTGCGTATCTAGCAGAGAAAGGTAATAAGCTTCTTGGGAATACAATTATCTTCATAACGCTTGCAAAGAATTTATTTGGATAATTATCAATTAAATCATGCAAAGCTACCTCCGCATCATGCAAAGCTTGCTCTGCTGCCCATTTTGCCAATGGTAAGTCTTCCTTTTGACGGCCTTGGTTCTCAAATTTCTTAAGAACCATTGATGCCATATATAGATTACTTAAAACATCACCAAGTCTTGCACTTACTCTTTCCTTACGTTTTAATCCACCACCAAGATGAGCCAATGCCATCGCTGATGAGAAATTGAAAGAAGCACTTAAGCGGTTTATTTGTCTGTAATATTTAGCCATATCTTTATCATCAACTGGCACATGGCTTCCACGTCCATTTGTCAAACCAAAGAAAAAGCTTCTACCTTTATTTAACAAAACATTCGCAATCATTTTAAATGTTTCTTTTGAACATTCCTTTGCATCACCTGAACTTGCTGCTTTATATATAGGCAAGATATTTGGATGCGAGCTGAATATACCCTTACCAAAAATAATTAAATTTCTGGTCATGATATTTGCACCTTCAACAGTTATTCCAACTGGAATACCTTTATAGATGTCTTGGAATAAATTTCTTGGCCCATCAATAATCGCCTTACCACCATGAATATCCATCGCATCATTAACCGCAGTTCTCATGCTTTCAGTTGTATGATATTTTAAAATTGCAGATGGAATATCTGGTTTTTGTCCCTGATCAACCATTTGCAAAGTATTTTTCATTGCAGCATCGATCATATAAGTTTTACCAGCAATTCTTGCCAATGGTTCTTCGATACCTTCGAATTTACCGATTGGTAAGTTAAATTGACGTCTAATTCTTGCATATGCACCAGTTAATCTGGTTGATAATTTACCACAAGCAACTGACATCGAAGGCAATGATACAGAACGCCCAACAGATAATGACTCCATCAACATTTTCCAACCTTGACCAGCCATCTCTTGTCCACCAATGATTTTATCGAGTGGGATAAATACATCATGACCGTAATTTGGACCATTTTGGAATGGGATACCCATTGGTCTATGCCTATCACCGATTTCAACTCCTGGAGTTTCCCTTGGGATCAAAGCAGCAGTTATTCCAATTTCTTTTTTATCGCCTAACAAACCATCTGGATCTTTCATATCGAAAGCAACACCGATTAAGGTTGCAACTGGGCCAAGTGTTATATAACGCTTGCTCCAATTCATTTTAATTCCAATTTCACCTTTGTCATTTTTACAAACAACACCAGTATCCGGCATTGCACCAGCATCTGATCCATTATCTGGACCAGTTAGAGCGAAACATGGGATTTCTAATCCATTTGCCAATCTTGGTAGGTAATAATCTTTTTGCTCTTGTGTGCCATATTCGTGGATAAGCTCCGCAGGGCCCAATGAATTTGGAACCATTACTGTTACAGCAGCTGTTACACTTCTACTCGCAATTTTCATTACCACCGCAGAATGACCAAGAGCTGTAAAGCCTAAACCATCATATTCTTTTGGCACAACCATACCTAAGAATTTATTTCTTTTCATGAAATCCCAAACTTCATCAGGTAGATCACCCATGCCATCAGCACTATCTTTGGCGCTATTATTAATTTCCCATGCGTTTAGCATGTCACATAATTCTTGAGTTGGCCCATCTAAAAAAGCCTGTTCTTCTTCGGTTAATTTTGGCTCTGGCATATCAAGTAATTTTTTCCAATCAACTTTACCGCTAAAGAAATCGCCTTCAAACCCAACATCACCAGCCTCCAAAGCTTCCAATTCTGTTTTTGAAATTGGTGGCAACATTTTTTGAACTATTTTTAATATCTTTTTATCTAACATCAATTACTCTCCAGATTAATTATATACTTGCATATAATATATTTACACAAAGCTTAAAAGTCAATGATAACTCAAAATATACTGCATGGTACAATTATAGCCCAAATGCATGAATTAAAAATTAAACTTTGATTTTATTTCTTAACATCTGTAATATATTTTTAATCAATTACGGTTATTATTATCTTTTTATAGAAGATTATTTAATTTAGGAGAATAAAAATGGATATGGATATGAATTTACCAGCAATTGCAAGACTGACTGAGGCTAATGCCCCTGGTCTATTAAAATCTTACATTGATACTCATCCAGTTAAAGCTCATGAAAACACAATTGCACCCGAAGTTGTTGCACAAGCAACTCCAAAAATGGATAGCAATCCTGGTGGATCTCAAGGTAAATAATTTTAGAATAAAGTTTTTAAGGATAAAGAAATGTCAGAGAACACTCTTCCACTTGCATCAGAATATGAAGTATTTGTAAATAAACAGAATGCTTTGGCATTTTTTATGCATCGTCACCCATCATTGGATGGCGCAGAAGATGCAGGCCCATTTTGGTTTGCCATTCATAATGATGATACTCTGGTTGCTGGTACTGAAGAAAATTACGCAATCTTTCCGAATGTATCAAAGGAAGTAATTGATATTGCAAAACAAAGAAAGATTGTAATGATTGTTGAATTTGAGAATCAGAAAGCAATACGTTGCACACCTTGTTATTTATCAAGTGTATCTGCATAAAAAAATATATAATAGATTCAAGTAAATAGAGATTATTTCAATTTTTAACATAAAATTGTTTGCATAAATAATTATTTGTGATATGTTATTATCACATGAATACATATTTAGGTAATATACAGATTGGTTAAAACATGAGCTTTTTTGATAAATTAAAAGAAATTGAAAATCTAGAATCCAAAGGTAAATTAAACTTTTGGAAGGAAATTAAGGCACAGCTTGAACATAAACTGTCCAAATTAGAGGCTCAGACGCATTCTGTATCCGAATGGATTGATGCAAGCGAAAAAGATATTGTTATTGCATATAATGAATTATATAGCAGCCTAAGCCAAAGAGACGAAGAAGCAATAAAAACCCAATTATCTAATATGGGTGATATTGCTGGAATTGTATTACAAATACCGATTAGACAAGCCGGCGTTAATATGAGCTTTTCTCATTTAATTACCATTAATTTTGGCCCAGAATCAGAGGTTAGCAAGTTAGCAGCAGATGTAAAACTTGGAATTCCAGAGACCGTTTATACTAACCTACTCGGCTTTGAAGATGAAGAGCTTGAAAAGGAAGCGCCTAGCGAAGAGAAAACTAGTTTCTGGGGTAAAATATCTGGTAAAGATCAAGAAAGAATTGAAAATGAGCTAGAGCTTGCGAAAAAAGAGCTGTTATCATTACAAACAGAAGTACCATATTATGTTGATTCCTTCTGTGACTGGTTAGAATCCGGTCTTGACATGCATAATGATTTTGACACTTCTGATGAAGAAAATGAAAAAAGACTTAAATCTTACCAAGATCCTGATTACATGATTAATGCTGCTGAACAAGATTTCAATGAAACAATCTCAACATTTTCTGAGAGAGTTTTTGATATCTCGCAAGATTATGCTCAGATATTAAGAAATGTAGAGAGCAAAAACCCATCTAAGATTATTGATTCACTAACCAAAATAAAATCTACGAAATATGCTGATAAAGCTTTATCTTGGGTATTTGAAGAGCTTAATGTAACTAGCTTACATGAATTAGCCTTGGATAAATTCGAAGATAATCAAATTAGATCTAAACTATTTGAAGAAGCAATGAGCGGAGATGTATTAGCAACTCCGATTGAATTTCAAGATAGCAAAAGAATGGCTAAACTATTTGATGAAATATTCAATGAATGCCTAAAAACTGATGACCCAATGCCGTTATCAACTTTATTTATCATGATCAATAATAATTCCTTTGTGGAGAGCTTTGATGATGATAAAGAAAAAGTATTACAAAATTTACTGCTTAAACTAGATGATAAAACTGGCAAATCTTACTTTGAGATTGTGGATAATTTAGAAGATAAAGAATTAAAAACTAAATTATTTGAATTATTTAGTGCATCACTTGGCTTTACAGGAATAACAAATTCATCCTTCGATAACAAAAGCATCCCTAAATTATATATTGATTTAAAAGAAGCTATTGCTAATAAAGATTCTAAATCATTACAAGATATAATCATACTTGCCAAAGAACTAAATGTTCAAGACGAAGTAATTGCTTTTTATGGGTTACTAAATAAAGAACAATCAATCCCTATGCATGCCCTATCTAGTTTTGATAACAAAGAAGGCTGTCAGATATTTAACAATATGGCTTATCATGGATATGAAATATTCTTAAAAAATGATACTGATGAGTATAAGATAGAGGCATTAGAAAAAGCGATGTTAAATGTGGGTACTGGTATTAGTACCTCTATATTAACACCTGAACTAGAAGCTTTAAAGAATATCTTACAATATATCCAAGAAGAAAAAGGCAGTGAATTTATCAAAGACATCATAATATCTAGCAATATTATCGAGCACAGCTTCAAGAAATTTGAAATGGATGATCGGAATAGCTTTTTATCAGTAATATTAAACTCTTTTAATAATATCGAAAAATCAAATATATTATCTAGAGCAAGCCTTGATATACAAGATACCGATCTTAAGAAAAACATCCAAGATGTTGCAAATCTATATTCTGGCTATTACCAAAGCTTAAACGATCGCCTGATTATTAACCCTGAAAATCTAGGTAATATCTGGCACGCAAACCAAAATCTTATGAATGCATCAAAATATAGCTCTTTTAACCAAAAAATTGGTGAAGAAGAAATGGATATCAATATTGCTGCTGAATATTTAAGTGCTTTATACAAAAATGATGATTTCGTAGTTTTTGGAACTGATGAGATAACAAATAAAAACCACATAAAATATGCTTGGTTTGCTGAGAATAATGGTGATACCGCAGTTCACTTTATTGTTGGTGATAATAAAACATCAACATCAATGGATGCGGGAGATGCCGAGCTAACTATAGGTGGATTAATAGAGTGTAATAGCTATGTTTATGTTGGTGGCTATGCCATTAATCTTGATAATATTGGCTATCTGAATATTGATAAGCAATCTGATCAGTTGAATATATTAGATAATGCAGATGAAATTGAAACTATCGATGTATCACCAGAAGAAATATCCTATTTATTAGAAATAATCAAAAATCATCCTGATTTTATAATCAACGAAGGTAACGACCAAGCGGTTAATACAAGCAAAGTAGATCTATTAATTAATAACGAGCACACCGATGAAGTTTCTTTCGTAATAGAGAATAATTACTTTGGTTCCGAGTTTGCGGAAATTGATGAAGATGGTCTAAAGACAGAATATATTGATGGTTTTATGAATAGCGATAAATCTAACCTATTAGAAGAATTCGAAAATTCCAACCAACATATCAAAATTGGCGATAAATGCATAAATATTGATAATCTTAGCTATACAAATTATGATGAAGAAAGTGATACCTTAGAATTAATAATTAGTAATGAGAGAGTATTAATTCATGTTGAAGATTTCGCAGCAGTTGAAGAAATAAATGCCAAATTAAAAGATCACGGCTTCATCACTAATGAAATCCAAGCAATTAAACCAGAAAAAACAGCAAATATCTGGTTTACATCAAATGATGATGGTGAATTCATTGCTTGTTTAATGCCGAATAAAAGCGATAAAAGCGATCAAATAGTCTATATGCAGATTGATGATATAGAAGAGACTAGTAATAAAATCCTTGCCGTTGGTAAAAAAGAGGGATTCTTTATTGTTAATAATGAATTACTAAACTTTAACAAACTATCTTCTATTGCGCTTAACAAAGATGTTAACTTGCTTGCTCAAACTATAAAATTACAAATATCTGCCGGTAGCTCAAAAACTGAGCTAGCGATGAGCTATGATGATTATCAAGATCTAATTAAAGGCATAGCAGATTTAGGTAGCATTAAGAATGGTAATTCACATGAGAAAATTTCAGACCTTCATGACACCTTATCAGCAATTGGTAATAATACCCTTAAAAAAGCAAGCAATACTGGTAGAAAAACTTTATTGAAGACTTTGAGAGAGAATAACCAAGAAGATCCACATCGTACATTTAGGATTTGCCTTGATAATCTGCGTCAAAGTGATGTTACAAATGATTTTACCGCATATAAAGACGATTTAGTTCATTCAAATGATAACCGAACCAAGCCTGAAGCTAGCCTTCATTCTAATTTCTTATCCGAGAATTCAGTTAAAGCTAGAACTACTGCAAAGAAGAACAAAGGTTTTAAGCTCTAAATCTAACCCAATAATTCAGTTGGAATAAGAAATTCGATCTTATCACGATTGGGGAATAATAATTTCCTAACGTAAATTGCTTTTTTATGCAGAGATCGTAATGATTTTGTATCAAATGAATTTTTTAGCATTATGCTTTTTAAAAAATCTTGATTGATCTCTAATCTACTTAAGAAGTCTTGATTTCTTTTATGTTTTTCTAAAACTTCTAACCTGGCATATATCCTTGGATTATGGGCTCCCTCGACCATGAATTTTGATCCCCATTTCAGGTAATCTCCATTGCCATCGCCAATGAAATCAAGCAATGCTGCAAAATCAATTTCATCTACATCGCCATTTAATGGCTTTGATATTTGATCTTTATCGACACCAATATCTTTTATTATTTTTTCCAGCACATCATCTGATGCAACCACTTGCTGGTAATCTTCCGATTGAAATTTTGATATTTCTGACATCTCTATTTATATATCCAATGTTAATTTGATAATTGATAATAACATATATTATAAGCGTTTCCAAATATACTGGGTAAATATTATCAATCAATATAAAAAAAGAGCTCACCTAAAGATAGGCAAGCTCTTTAATTTATATTTGCAATCTATAGGCTAGATTGGCTGAAATATAGAATGATATTACATCATTCCCATTCCACCCATACCGCCCATACCGCCCATATCAGGCATTCCGCCAGCAGCAGCGCCAGCTTCTGATGGTACATCTGTTACAATTGCTTCAGTTGTGATTAATAAACCAGCAACTGATGCTGCATCTTGAAGAGCAGTTCTTACAACTTTAACTGGATCAATAATACCAGAATCAATCATATCAACAAATTCTTCGTTTTGTGCATCATAACCGTAGTTATTATCAGTTTGTTCAACAAGCTTACCAACGATGATAGAACCTTCAACACCTGCATTTTCAGCAATCTGACGGATCGGAGCTTCTAATGCACGACGGATGATTTTGATACCAACTGCTTGGTCAGAATTAACTGAATCAAGTTTTTCTAATGCACGAGCTGCGTATAATAAAGCAACTCCACCACCAGCAACAACGCCTTCTTCAACAGCAGCTTTTGTTGCATTCATTGCATCATCAACACGGTCTTTACGTTCTTTAACTTCGATTTCAGTCGCTCCACCAACACGGATAACAGCAACACCACCAGATAGTTTTGCAAGTCTTTCTTGCAATTTCTCACGGTCATAATCAGATGAAGTTTCTTCAGCTTGAGCACGTAATTGAGTAACTCTTGCTTCTAAATCAGCAGTTTCACCAGCACCATCAACTATTGTTGTATCATCTTTTGTAATACGAACTTTTTTCGCAGTACCCAATTGATCCAATGTTACAGTTTCAAGTTTAATACCAAGATCTTCTGATACAACGATACCTTTTGTAAGGATAGCCATATCTTCCATCATTGCTTTACGACGATCGCCAAAACCAGGAGCTTTAACAGCCGCAATTTTCAAACCACCACGTAATTTATTAACAACCAAAGTTGCAAGTGCTTCGCCTTCGATATCTTCTGCAACGATTAATAATGGACGACCAGATTGAACTGCTGCTTCCAAAATTGGTAACATAGGCTGTAGGTTAGATAGTTTTGATTCATGGAATAAGATGAATGGGTTTTCAAGTTCACAAACCATTTTTTCAGAGTTAGTGATGAAATATGGTGATAAGTAACCACGATCAAATTGCATACCTTCAACAACATCTAATTCTGTTTCTAAAGATTTAGCTTCTTCAACAGTGATAACACCTTCATTACCAACACGTTCCATTGCTTCTGCAAGCATTTTGCCGACTTCTACGTCACCATTTGCAGAGATTGTTCCAACTTGTGCAACTTCGTCATTTGAAGAAATTGCTTTTGCACGTGATTTAATATCTTCTACTGCAACTTTAGTCGCAAGATCAATACCACGTTTTAAATCCATTGGATTCATGCCAGCAGCAACAGCTTTCAAACCTTCACGGAAGATTGATTGAGCAAGAACAGTTGCAGTTGTTGTACCATCACCAGCAATATCATTTGTTTTGCTTGCAACTTCACGTACCATTCTGGCACCCATATTTTCCATTTTATCTGATAATTCGATTTCTTTTGCAACGCTAACACCATCTTTTGTTACGATTGGAGCGCCAAAGCTTTTATCTAATGCAACGTTACGACCTTTTGGGCCTAATGTCACTTTTACAGCATTTGCTAATATATCAACACCACGAAGAAGTTTATCGCGTGCTTCACTACTAAATTTTACATCTTTTGCAGACATGTTTTTAATTCCTTATATTTATTAAGTTAAAATAATTTTGTATTAATTAAAGCTCTTATTAATCTATTAAGCTGCTTTTTTTACAAAACCTTCAATAACACCCATGATATCAGATTCTTTCATTACCAAAAGCTCTTCACCATCGATTGTAACCTCGGTGCCTGACCATTTTGTGAAAAGAACTACATCGCCTTCACGAACATCAAGAGCAACCAAGTTACCGCCTTCATCGCGAGTTCCTGTACCAACTGATACTATTTCGCCTTGCATTGGCTTTTCTTTTGCCGTATCTGGAATAATAATCCCACCAGCAGTTTTTTCATCATTATCTAAACGACGTATTAGTACACGATCATGTAACGGACGTAATTTCATATCTTTAGTCTCCTAAAAAATTAATTTAACCAATTGCCCAAACCATAAGGGCAATATCTCTGTTCGCAAAGCCTTCAAACTTAAGCACAAATTAAACAGAACTGATAAATATATAGTATAAGAAGGTAGTATTTTCAATCTTTAAGCATAATTTTTGTTTAAAAATATTACCAGCTAAAGATATAGGCTAATCCACTGTTATTAAAGGATTTATTACCCATAATGGTAATTTAATTACAAAAACTTAACTAATTATGATATAATATAAATATATTCCATGAGTTAATATTAAGAAAGGAATAATTATATGGCAAATTTAGAGTTACAATTAAATAATTACAGGCTAACAACAGCCGAGATATTATACCATATGCCAGATCACCCGAATCTATTGCAGAGCTTTCTTTGGCAGCAATATGACATATCCCCTAAATTCCCCGAGCTTAAAAAGTTTATTAATTTCTGGATAAGTGATATAGAAGGTAAATTACATTCAGTAAATGTAGCGGGTAAATCCCTTATATCGGAAGAAGATATTGGCTTTGGCAAGTTTGAGCTGGAAATATCTTGACATAAAGGACTTGGGCTGTTACAATTTTCTAACTGTTAAATTTAACATCTTAAGGATAATAAAAAAATGTCTGATAATAACAACCAAACTCCTCCTGAAAATTCTACTAGCCAAGCTGCTAATGAACCAGTTAATCATGGTGCCCAAAACTCTGATTTAAAACCAGAAAAACGCGGCGGTTTATCTACTACATTTAATAGATTTAGAGGCAGTAAATTTGGTAAATTCCTACTACCATTGATTGTTATTATTATTCCTTTGGGTATTATTGGTCATTTCTCAGGAGATCGTACAGCTGATGAAATTAAAATCACCAATACAGGCGAAACTGATTATTTATCTAATCGACCTGATGGGCTACAATCTACTCCTTTCCCTGGTACAATATTCAATACTGGAAAAACTACCTATTCTGAATGTACATTCGTAACGGATGGTTCAATATCAATGAATTTAGGCTGTACTGAAAGCGAAGAGTTTTCTCCAACTACAAAACAAATTAAATCTGGTAATTTACTATCAAATATGGATGATGGATTTAACTTCATTGAAGTATCAAAAAAAGCATTTAAAGATGGCTTTAATAGAGCATGTTATGCATTTAAATCAGATGAAATATTCATAGATATGGGTTGTGATATTTCAAACGAAACTGACCCTAGCTTAGATACAGAAATATTTAGAAGCACATTCATAAATGAATCTCCACATTTAGATAGAATCCCTAATGGTATTTTAGATATCAATACCAAGATTTCAGATGATGAAAATGAATTTAGAAGATGTGTAATTATAAAAGATGAAAGATCCTTTTTCAAAGACTTCTTTCACCTTCCAGTAAGTCTTCCTTTCGTACCAAAAACGCCTATAAATATAACTTATGACTGTAAAACAGTTGAATCTACGACTTTAAAAGATCATGTTTTATATTTGGCTAAATCTAATAAAACTTTGTCTAGCACTAAATTAAATAGCAGACAAGATATTAGAGTTGATAAAACTATCCATAACCAAGCATCAGCAATTGGTCTTGAAGTATTTACTGGTGAAAAAGATCAGATAATGAAGATCAAGGGTAAAAGAAACAGCATGCTTTAAAAATAAAAACTTTATCAAATTAAAGAATCACTATAAAAAGAACATATAGAGAACTTTTATTTTTAAGGTTATTAAATTGGTTTCAAGAGTAAAGACGGTTGCATTTCAGGGTGTTGATGTCTTGGACATTGATGTTCAAGTACAGTTATCTAGTGGACTCCCTGCTTTTAATATTGTTGGATTGCCTGATAAAGCCGTGGCGGAAAGTCGTGAGCGAGTAAGAAGTGCGATTAATGCCATTGGTCTATCCCTACCTGCAAAAAGAATCACAATTAATTTAGCTCCAGCTGACGTCCTAAAAGAAGGAAGTCACTTTGACTTACCGATTGCCCTTGGTCTATTGGCAGAAATGGGAGTATTCCCTAAAGAAGAATTGGATAGATATGCGGCTTTGGGTGAACTTGCCCTTGATGGTAAAATTACCAAAGTATCTGGTGTATTGCCAGCTGCCATTAATGCAAGTTCAAATAATCTTGGGATAATTTGTCCAGACGCATGTGGGAATGAAGCATCATGGGCTGGGGATTTAGATATATTACCAGCTGATAACTTAATATCACTTATCAATCATATAAAAGGTACGCAATTACTAGCTGAGCCATCTCAATTAGTCGAAGATATTGAATCAAACTTACTTGACTTTAAAGATGTTAAAGGTCAAGAAACTGCAAAAAGAGCCTTGGAAGTAGCCGCCGCTGGTGGCCATAATATCTTAATGTATGGACCGCCAGGATCAGGTAAATCTATGTTGGCCACAAGAATGCCCTCAATCTTACCAAGTTTAGAGCCTAAACAAGCATTAGATGTTTCAATGATCCATAGTATTGCTGGCAATTTAGAAGGCGGGAAATTATTAAAGAAGCGACCATTCAGAGCGCCCCATCATTCCGCATCCCTACCATCAATTGTTGGTGGCGGTAATAAAGCCAAACCAGGTGAAATATCGCTTGCCCATCATGGGGTTTTATTTTTGGACGAGCTACCTGAATTCTCCAGACAATCATTAGAAGCATTAAGACAACCTATAGAAACTGGTACAGTCTTAATCTCAAGAGCGAATTATCATGTAAATTTTCCAGCCGATTTTCAATTAATTGCTGCCATGAACCCATGTAGATGTGGATATTTAGATGATCCAGAAATGGCTTGTTCAAAAGCACCCAAATGTGCAACAGATTATCAGTCTAAAATCTCTGGTCCAATATTTGATCGGATTGATATTCATATTGATGTACCATCAGTAAAAGTATCCGATCTGGCCTTACCGCCACCAAGTGAGGGTAGTTCTGAGATTTTACAAAGAGTTAAAATTGCCCGAGATATCCAAAGACAAAGATTTGAGAAATTAGGTCATCCTAATATCTTAACCAATTCTCACGCTAATGGAGAGTTATTAGAAAAAATTGCACCGCTTGATGATAAAGGTCGGGAGTTATTAATCGGAGCAGCAGAAAGAATGAAATTATCGGCACGTGGATATCACCGCGTTTTAAAGCTATCTAGAACCCTTGCCGATTTAAATGCCTCAGAAAACATCAAACAAGAACATATTGCAGAAGCTCTTGCTTATCGGAAGATAAGAGCGGGAAGTAAATTTTAACAATATTTTAAATATAATAAATACGGAGAAATATAATGCCTGAATTACCAGAAGTTGAAACAGTTGCCAGAGGAATGGCAGAATCGTTAACTAATGAAAAAATTATTGAGTTAGAGCAAAGACGAGCTGGTTTGCGTTTTCCTTTTCCTGAGAATCTGAAGAGAGATGTTGAAAATAATAAAGTCATTGATGTAAAACGTCGGGCCAAATATATTTGGATGGAATTATCCAATAATAAAACGGTTATTATCCATCTTGGTATGTCGGGTAAAGTTTTAATTCACCCAAAAGGATCAAATCTGGAGATCCAAAAACATGATCATCTGATTTTCCGTACCGAGTCAGGAATCGTGACTGTATTAAATGATACAAGACGTTTCGGAGTAGTTGACATCGAAGATACTAATAAGATTAACCAACATAAATTCTTCAATAATCTTGGCCCAGAACCTTTATCAGATGATTTTAACCCTGATTATTTAGCCCAGAAATTAAAGGGTAAAAACTCATCAATAAAAAATGCATTAATGGATCAATCAATCTCAGCCGGTATGGGTAATATTTATGTATGTGATAGCCTATATTATACTGGCGTTCATCCAGCAAGAACAGCGAGCAGCTTAACAAAAAAAGAAATCAAAGAATTAGTCCAAAATATAAAAACAGTTCTTACCGATTCAATTAAAGCGGGTGGCAGCTCTCTGCGTGATTACGTGCAATCCACGGGAGAGATGGGATATTTCCAAAAGCAATGGGCAGTTTACGGTAAAGATGGTGATCAATGTATCAATTGTGATTGCGATATAGAAAAAACTGGCGGAGTCCAAAAGATTAAACAATCCGGACGTGCCAGTTTCTATTGTGATAAAAAACAGAAGTAATTATTAAAACTTATTCGTCTTCTTGAAAGTTTTAATAGATGTAATCTTGCTATTACCCAAAGGCAGAATTCTATTTTTCTGCCTGATTCTTGCTTCATTAAATTTTTTGCCAGCACTCTTATCCATTAAACTTACAGGTTTGTTTTTATTATCTAAAATTAGAAAACGTACATTTGTCTGACTTGGCTTGGCTTTAGATATAGGAGTGGATTCTCTATATCTTTCTAATAAAGAGCCATTTTTTATATCAATTGCCATTGTTCTACCTGCTTTATAGCTTAAGCTTTCTTTGACTTTGTCGAATGCTCTGACGCCTGTTGAAAGAGTTGCAATCACACCTAATATTGCAACAGCTGGTGCAAATAGAATAGCCGATGCCAACCCAATTACAGCAGTCGTGGCCACTAATTTACCATTATGCTTATCGCATAAATCATGATAGATCCCAGAAACTTTATTATATTTTTTAGCACCTTCAAAATATTCAGCGTGGTATTTAGCAACCAGCTTTGCACTCATTGCTTGCTTACTTATACCTTCTGGCAGCATATTACTCTTCATTGCGACTTTATTTTTCATTATATTTCTTTCATATAAAAATTAATCTACTATAATAATTAACATATACTAGCAATTCTGTCAATAATATAATTATAGAAAATTTAATAATATCTGCTATTATGTTTATCAAAGAAAATTTAAAAGGATTAAAAAATGAATTACGAATATATAATTACCCAAAAAGAAGGCAATATCGAGATCATTACCTTAAATAGACCAAAAGCTTTAAATGCTTTATGTGGGGATTTAATGAAAGAGCTCGCTTGCGCTTTAAATGGAGCAGAGAATGATGATAATATTGGTTGTATAATCCTAACGGGTAGCGAGAAAGCATTTGCCGCAGGTGCGGATATCAGCGAAATGGCACCTAAAAGCTTCATGGATGTTTATCAAGAAGATTTCATCACTACCGATTGGGAAGATGTTACAAAATGTAGGAAGCCAGTAATTGCAGCGGTATCAGGTTACGCTTTGGGTGGTGGATGCGAGCTTGCGATGATGTGTGATTTCATATTGGCATCAGATACAGCAAAATTTGGCCAGCCAGAGATCACTATCGGTACAATACCGGGCGCAGGTGGAACTCAAAGATTAACTCGTCTAATCGGTAAATCTAAGGCAATGGAGATGTGTTTAACTGGTCGCATGATGGATGCAGACGAGGCCGAGAGATCCGGTTTAGTGAGTCGCATAATAGAATCAGATAAATTTATGGATGAAGTTAAGAAAACAGCATCAAAAATTGCATCAATGTCGAAGCCAATTGCAATGATGGCAAAAGAATCGGTAAATAAAGCCTATGAAACGACATTAAAAGAAGGTTTAAGCTTTGAGAGAAGATTATTCCATGCTAGTTTTGCCACAGAAGATCAAAAAGAGGGAATGCAAGCATTCACCGAGAAAAGAGAAGCTAAATTTAAAGATAAATAAATCAAAGAACTATATAAAATAGTTGACTTTGAATATGAATCGATATAAAAGCTTTAAATCTATGGTTAGTATCAGAACTATAAAAGAATTTAAGATTTAGAAAGAGATAATTAAATGGCACATCATAAATCAGCAAAAAAACGTATTCTTCGTAACGAAAAACGTCGCTTAATCAATAAAGATCGCGTTTCACTAATTCGTACATGCGTTAAAAGAGTAAAAGAAGCAATTGAAGCTGGTGATTACACACTTGCAAGGACTGCTTTAAAAGATGCTCAACCTCAATTACACCGTGGTGTAACAAAAGGTATCATGCATAAAAATACAGTTGCAAGAACATTATCAAGATTATCTGCAAGTATCAAAAAACTAGCTGCTTAATTAATAACCGCTTATCAATAAGCAAAGGGGTTATCAGATATGGGTTACAATATTAATATCGTGAGTGATATTTTTAATAAAGCATCAGAATTATTTGATGGTAATGAAAAAAAAGTAAGCAAATGGATGAACACATCAAATACAAACTTTGGTGGAAGTTCTCCTCTATCTGCTTGTAAACCATATGATGGTGCAGTAAAAGTTGAAGAATATCTTGATAGAAAATTGCAAGAAAAGAAAAATATACAAACCAATACGAAATAAGAACTATTACAAATTTAAACATCTTTATGTTACCAATCTGTATTAAATTTTGAAGAATATATTTTCCCAAAAAAGTGATTATTTTTAATTTACGTTTAAGGATTTTAATGCATGTTGCATAATGGCGATGAAAATAACTTTGTAGAAGATGCTAAAGCTATCGCTAATAAAAATAATATTGAAATCTCAAATAATGAATGGTCTATTTTATGCGCTAAGATTACTGATGAAATTGGTGATGTTGCTTATAAAAACTGGATAATGCCTCTACAATATTCCAAATTTGAAAATGGTAAGCTAGAGATCTTAGCTCCAACTAAATTTATGGCTAATTGGGTATCTGCCCATTATTCTGATTTAATCCGCAGTATTTGGGCATCGCTTTCTGGTAATGTAGAATATTTGGATATCCAAGTTTCTGATAAGATCAAAGCAGATAATATTAAAACAAAATCTACTAAAACTGATTCCTCTGCTCCTAAAAAAATGGATGATTTAACATCCAGATTAAACCCAAAATTTACATTTCAAAATTTTATTGTTGGTAAACCGAATGAACTTGCTTATGCAGCGGCTAAAAAAGTTGTTGAGAATTCAAAGAAGGTTACTTTCAATCCATTATTCTTCCATGGCGGAGTTGGGCTAGGTAAAACCCATCTAATGCATTCGATTGCTTGGGCAATTAAAGAACAGAATCCAGATCGTAATGTTGTGTATTTATCAGCAGAAAAATTCATGTATCAATTTATCCAAGCTCTGCGTTACAAAGATACTATGGCATTCAAAGAAATGTTTAGATCCGTTGATGTTTTAATGATTGATGATGTTCAATTTATTAGCAGTAAAAACGCCACTCAAGAAGAATTCTTCCATACATTTAATGCTTTGGTTGATCAGAATAGACAGATAATAATTTCTGCCGATAAAAGCCCATCTGATTTAGATGGGATAGAAGAGCGTTTAAGGTCAAGGCTTGGTTGTGGACTGGTTGCAGATTTACACCCGACTACTTTCGAACTTCGTCTTGGAATATTAGAGGCTAAAAGAGATGAGCTAGAAGTTGATATTCCTAAGGAAGTATTAGAATTTTTAAGCCATAAAGTAACATCAAATATCCGTGAATTAGAAGGTGCTTTAAACAGAGTTGCCGCCCATGCGGATTTAATCGGGCATAGAATTACAATTGAAACGACCAAAGACGTGCTTAGAGATTTATTAAGATCTAATCAAAAATATATCACAATTGATGATATTCAGAAGAAAGTTGCCGAGCATTACAATATTAGGATTGCTGACATGCATTCAGCCAAACGTTCAAGGAATGTTGCAAGACCTAGACAGGTTGCGATGTATCTATCTAAAAAGCTAACTAGCTCTTCCTTACCAGAGATTGGGCGTAAATTTGGTGGGCGTGATCATACGACTGTTATGCATGCTGTTAAAAAAATAAATGAATTAATTGTAACCGATCGTGAATTAATGGAGAATATAACTGTACTTACTCGTGCAATCTCTTAATTAATAGGCGTTTTTTTATGCATAAACTATTTTTATCTATCCTAACTGTAATCTTTATCAGTTTCACAAGCTTTGCCTATGCAAGCTCAACCCCTCAAATATCAGATTATTCAGAAACTAGAATCCTAAGCTCGGTTAATTCAATTGCAGTAGATAGCGATGAGATATTATTAGGGGTAGAAGTTAAATTAAAAGATGGTTGGAAGACATATTGGCGGATGCCTGGTGATGCCGGATATCCACCTGAATTTGATTGGTCTGAATCAAAGAATCTAAAATCAGCTAAAATATTATATCCAGCACCTAATCGCTATATCCTACAAGGCCTAGACAATTTTGGTTATAGCAAAAGAGTAATCTTTCCAATAATTGTAAAATTAGAAAATACGGGACAAGCTTTAGAATTAAATCTAAAATCAAATATCTTAGTTTGTGAAGATCTATGTATTCCACAGAATTCTGAACATAGCTTAATAATCAATGCAGGTAATGGCGAAACATCTGAATATGCAGCAGATATACAAGAATTCAAAGATAAGCTACCCAAATCTGGAAAAAATGACGATTTTGCATTTGGAAGTTTTAAAATAGACAATGCCAATCAAACTCTAGAAATTCAAGCTTTCATGGCTGTTGAGCCTAAAAATCCTGATTTATTTATTGAGAATAAGGAAGCTTTTGGCTTTGATAAGCCCAGCTACAAATATAATAACAAAACTCAAGAAGCTATTTTTACCTTAAAATCACAAACTAGATTGTTAAATAATGAAACCCTTAGTGGATTAATAAAAGACCAAGATATATTACTTACCTATAAAGACGATAATATTGCCTATGAAGCAATGGTCGAAGAGAAGATCATAATTACAGAAGGTAATAGCATCCCAGTATCCGTTTCAGATGAAGAAGAAACAAGTATTCTGATTATTATCCTAACTGCCCTAATTGGTGGATTCATATTAAATTTAATGCCCTGTGTTCTACCCGTATTATCATTAAAGATATTATCAGTAATTGGTCATGGCAATTCCGGATTAAAGGAAATCCGCAAAGGCTTCTTTATTTCTGCCCTTGGAATAATCTCGTCATTCTTAGCAATTGCTTTATTTATAATAGTCTTAAAATCCACAGGCTCAACCATAGGTTGGGGTATACAATTCCAAAGTCCTTTATTCTTAAATTTCCTAATTATTATTCTGGTTCTATTTGCATTAAATCTATTTGGCTTATTTGAAATCCCAATTCCAAAGATCATTGCCAAAACCACTAATAAAACCCATGAGCATGAGCCTACGATGATTGGGCATTTCATGACTGGTGCATTTGCAACCTTATTGGCAACACCCTGTTCTGCTCCATTTTTAGGCACCGCAATCGGCTTTGGTCTATCGCAAGGGACTCCTGAAATTCTAATGATATTTACATCACTTGGTATTGGTATGGCTATACCTTATTTGGCAATTGCAATCTTCCCAAAATCCGCAACTCTATTACCAAAACCAGGTAAATGGATGAATGGGTTAAAGAAAATATTGGCAATAGCTTTATTAATAACAGCCCTATGGTTGATAAAAGTTGAAATAGCAATCCTTAACCCAAGCAATGATATATCTAGTAGCCAAACTTGGATAAAATTTGATGAGGCTAAGATTGACGAATATTTAAAAGAAGATAAAATAATTTTCGTTGATGTGACGGCTGATTGGTGCATAACTTGTAAAGCGAATAAATCCTTAGTCTTAGATACTGATGAAATAGAGAAATTACTATCTCAAGAAAATATAATTGCAATGCGGGCTGATTGGACAAGACCAAGTGATGATATTGCCAATTACCTAAAGAAATACAATAGATTTGGGATACCGTTTAACATCGTATATAAAAGCGGATCAGCACCAATAGTGCTACCTGAATTACTTACGAAAGATAAAGTTATTAACGCAATTAAAAATTAAAAAGCCGGAATAGTTTTACTAAAACCTCGGCCTTTAATGGCTTGTGATATTCTAGCAATTTCCTGCTCATTACTTTTGCTAAAATTGCCAATAAATTGTGAATCTTGGCTTAGATCAATTGGAATGTTTTTTAGGTAATTGCCTTGCTCTATTACTTCACCAATTGAGGTAAATGTTTTGAAATCTTTAATTCCTATCCCAGATTTTCTATCAACCTCATATTCAAGATTTGCTGCCATATATTCTGTGCCAGAATTAATAATTGTAGGTTTTTCTTGTAAGACATCTAATAATAATGCTGAATTATATATACATCTACTATCGTAGTAATCTTTAGCATTCGAATCAGAATAGAAGCCACAAAAACCACCCCATAAAACTTCATGGCCTTTTAAATAATCCGGAGATTGCTTTAATGATTGGTCAGCAATTTTTAAATATTTTTTCTGCCTTGGATTCAAATCAATTTTTATACCCTGATTTAAAAGTTCAAAGATTATAAGGGTTTCAATAGCAGCTGCATCCGCCTCAATTAGCCTTATTTTATTCGCATAGTCTTTAATATTATCTAGAACAGTCGGTATAAACCCATTAAAATCCTGCCAAGCGTGTCTTAATTCATGCCCAAGTGCAATTGCCAATTTCTCATTTTGAACATGAGCCGATAAGGCAATAAACCCTGATCTTGGAACATAATAAGCAATATTATTTTCAGATTGATTATCTAGCAAGATTTCAACTGAATTATCATCAGCCCATTCAAGTAAATCTGAACCAGTTTGAGATAATGATAAAATATCTTTTATCTGATTAACCCTAGAATTATCAAATTCTATTCTCTCCGATGTTTGAACCGATATAATTCCAGATATAGCATTCAGCCATTCTTCTTTTTTTATAAACATTATTATGCTCTATTGTTAATTTCTATTCAATAACACATAATACATCATAGCTTAACTTATGTCAACATATTATAGTGATAATCTGCCTTCAAAGAAGCTCTCATCACGGTTAAATTGCCAAGGCCTATTAGTAGCGCATTTATTGATCTCTATTTTTTCCCAAACTTTGCCTGTTACATATGGTTCAATATCCAACCATTCTTGTAATTCTTTTTCGGATTTAAAATCCATGAATAAAGATGAGCCCTTCATCTTACCATTATCATCTAATATAGCTGCTCCGTACCACATATTACCTGAGGCTACTAATTTATCTCCTAAATCTATATGATTTTGTCTAACTGCTAATCTTCGCTCCAAAGCTTTATCATCAGTGTAATCGAAAGCTACTATTAAAAACTGCATAGATTTTATCCTTTTATATTAATATAGGCCACCAGTACCTAGAGTTACGCTTGAAGACCCCGAAGATGACCCACTTGAACCTTGGTCATTACCGTAATCTAATATTGGGCTTAGCCCATCATCAAACATTACTGGATTTGCACTTGGCTCTGTACCAGCGGTGAACGCTTCCCAAATTACTTTTGTATCGCCAGGCATTGCCCTCGTTCCATCATTTGCATCAACTTGTACTAATCTTATCCCATAAGGTTGACGAAATGGGGTTGCTGGTACATCTTTTAATGCTTCTTTCATAAATTGTTTAAATACTGGAACGGCTAATCTACCACCTGTTTCGCCCTTACCCATCGGTTTTGGATCATCAAAACCGATATAAACTCCTACTACTAAATCTGGGGTAAACCCTATAAACCAAGCATCTTTTTCTTCATTAGTTGTACCTGTTTTACCAGCGATAGGTCTCTTTAATGATTTTAACCCCACTCCTGTACCTCTTTGGATCACACCTTCCATGATTGATGTCATTTGATAGGCATATCTTGGGTCAATTACATTTTCTCTAGTATCTGGTATCTGTGGAACCGATTTACTTTGTGCCCATGGGATTAAAGGCCCACATCCATAACATGGTCTTTTATCATGCACATATAAACCCTTACCATGTCTATCTTGTATTCTATCTATCACTGATGGCTCAACTTTTTTACCGCCATTTACGATCATTGAATATGCAGTTACCATCTTCATTAATGTAGTTTCACCTGCACCTAAGGACATTGATAATACTTCTGGCATATTCTCTGTAATGCCTAATCTTTCTGCCAGTTCTTTTACTTTATCCATACCAATTTTATTGGCCAGACGTACAGTCATTAAGTTCCTAGATTTTTCAATTCCGATACGTAATGGGGTTGGACCATAGAAATTATTACTGTAATTTGATGGTTTCCATTTTCCAAGTCTACCACCTTGGTCAATCACAAAAGGTGCATCAAGAACAAGAGTTGCCGGAGTATAACCTTCGTATAGAGCAGTTAAATATACGATTGGTTTAAAGGCAGAACCTGGTTGACGTTTGGCTTGGGTAGCACGATTAAACTCACTAATCTCATAAGAGAAACCACCAACCATCGATAAAACGCGACCAGTATGTGGATCCATTGCAACCAGAGCGCCCTGAACTTTTGGTATTTGTCTGAAGTAATAAACTTTTACACCATCTACATCTTCTTTTGCATCTTCGGTCAAAACAACATCACCAATTTTTAAAACATCTGATACTCGTTTTACTGCAGGTCCTAAATAACCTTTTTTCTTTTGTTTTCTAGCCCATTTCATTTTATTAAACGTAATTATACCTTTGCTACCATCAGCAAAACCAATATCAGCTTTTTTATTGTCTGATGTTAAAATTACCGCCATTTTCCAATCTTCAGCACCATCTGGAATCTCAACATTTATAAGCTCTTTTTGCCATTCTTTTAAATTCGTAATCTTTGTAATTGGCTTGGAATGCAATCCATGTCTGGTATCATAATCTACTAAACCCTTACGTAATGCTCTGGCTGCTATTTCTTGCATAAATGGATTAACTGTTGATCTTACTAATAACCCACCTTCATAAAGGCTTTTATCGCCATAAATCTCAGCAATCTTACGTCTAATTTCTTCTGCAAAATATGACGCTTTGAAATATTTTCCGCCATCATCGAGCACTATCTTCAATGGCTTTGCTTTTGCAATATCTGCTTGCGCTTCTTCGATATGCTTATTAATCAACATTCGATCAATCACCCAGTTTCTTCTACCAAATGCTGCTTTATATTTTTTAACAGGATGGTAGTTATTTGGCGCTTTTGGCAAAGCTGCTAGGAAAGCGGCCTCTTCGATTGATAATTCATTCAAGGATTTATTAAAATAATGCAATGATGCTGCAACAACACCATAAGCACCACCACCAAGATATATTTCATTCATGTATAATTCTAAGATTTGATCTTTTGTGAATGCCTTTTCTAGGCGAAAAGCCAATAAGGCTTCTTTAATTTTTCTTTCATATGATGCTTCATTGCTAAGCAGGAAGTTTTTTGCAACTTGCTGAGTGATAGTTGATGCACCGACTAATCTTCTACCTTTACCAATATTCTGTATATTTACAACAATCGCTCTTGCAACACCAGTTAAGTCAACACCTGAATGAGTATAAAAATTCTTATCTTCTGCCGATAAGAAAGCATCAATCACTTGTTTTGGAATTACTTTTATTGGAGTAAACACTCTTTTTTCAGTTGCAAATTCCGCCAGCAATCTACCATCACCAGAATAAACTCTGGTAACAATTGGTGGTTCATATTTTTTTAAATGACTATGACTTGGTAAATCTTTACCAAAATACATTAATACAAAGACAATTCCCGCGATTCCCGTAATACCTGCCAAGATCCCCATTGATATAAACATCAAGAATATTTTTGAAAATATACTACTAGATTTCTTCTTTTTTACAGGTTTAACGACCACCACTTCATCAGCATCATTTTCAGAATTTGAGTTTTCTGGTTTTGGTCTTAAATTTCTTTTCTCTGCGCGTAGATCTTCGGTCATTTTTATTTCTTCTTATTATTTTTTATTATAATTGCATCTCAATTGGTCCAGTAGCACGACCATTAATAAATTGATCCACATATTCATTCCCAGAATTCTCAATTTTATCGACACTATCATGCCAGATAATTTTTCCTTCAAATATCATTGCCACATTATCAGCAATCTTTTTAGCACTCGCCATATCATGGGTAATTGTTAAAGTTGTTGCTCCTAAATCTTTAGTACATTTCACAATTAAATCATTAATCACATCCGCCATAATTGGGTCAAGCCCAGTTGTTGGCTCATCAAAGAATATAATCTCTGGATCTTCTGCGATTGCACGTGCCAATGATACGCGTTTTTGCATTCCGCCTGATAATTCGGCTGGATATCTGGTGGCAACATCGCTTTTTAAGCCAACGGCTCTTAATTTTTCAATTGCCAAATCATAAGCATCTGATTTCGACATTTTACCTTTTTGCATTAAAGCAAAAGCGATGTTTTCCCAAACAAGTAAACTATCGAATAAAGCGCCACCTTGGAATAACATTCCAAATTTGCGCATTAGGTTATCTTGCTCTTTATTCGATATATTATTTACCTCTTGTCCATCGACCTTAATTACACCTTTATCTGGTTTAATTAGGCCTAGAACTGTTTTTAACATTACTGATTTACCGCTACCTGATCCACCAATAACTACCAATGATTTTCCTTTATTCACGGATAAATCAATACCGTTTAAAACATGGTTATTACCAAAGCTTTTGTAAACTCCGCTTAAAGAAATCTTTGTTTGTTTATTATCATTAGTCATTATGAGAAAAATACCTGCGTTAGAACATAGTTAAATATTAAGATTAAAATTGATGAAGAAACAACCGCATTCGTAGTTGCAGCACCAACACCTTGAGCGCCTCGTCCAGAATTAAAGCCGCTATAACAACCCATTAATGTAACGATAAATCCAAAAACTGAGGCCTTAATCAAACCAGACATTACATCATCATATTCCAAGAATTCCCAAGTTTTATGAATGTAATTCTCTGGACGAAAATCAAGTGAATAAACGCTTACTAAATAACCACCAAATACACCAATAATATCACCAACGAATACCAAAGCAGGTAACATTAGAACCCCTGCGATAATTCTAGGGGCAATTAAATATTTAAATGGATTGGTTGATAATGTTACCAAAGCATCAATCTGTTCAGTCACTCGCATGGTTGCAATCTCGGCTGCAATTGAGGCACCGATGCGACCTGCTACCATTAAACCTGCTAAAACAGGAGCTAGCTCTCTGGTGATAGATAAAACAACAACCGTTGCAACTGCACTCTCAGCATTAAATCTTGAAAATCCAGTATAGCTTTGTAATGCTAAAACCATCCCTGTAAATAAAGCGGTCAAACCAACAACGGGTAGTGAATAATAACCAATATTGATAATTTGACGCATGATTAGGGCTGGATAAAATGGTGGAGTGAAGCTGTGATAAATTGCTTTACCTGCAAAAATTGCAATGCGACCAATTCCACCAAGGAAGGCTGTAATTGTTGTACCGATTGCTTCACAGACATCAAGAACCCAAGTAATTGGATTGAATTTTGTTTTTTCTTTAATGCTCATTTTATAAAACTCTATTTTTCTTCAAGAATCAGAATAATTTCTATTAAATCTTGTACCAAAATTTGTGAGTATTTCATAGCTTATTGTTCCAGCATCACCTGCAAGATCATCTATTTTTTGGTTTTCTCCCAATATCTCAACCTTACATTGTAAAGATATATCTAAATCAGTTATATCAATTGCAGTTAAATCCATCGATATTCGGCCTAATATTCTACATTTTTGATTATCTATAAATACAGATGATTTATTGCTCAAATATCTAAAAAAACCATCCGCATAACCAATAGGTAGAATTGCAACATCAAGATCCTTTTCTGCCATAAAGCTTCCACCATAACCAATAATTTCGCCTTTTTTAACTTGCCTAATTTGAATTATATCGGAAGTTAGCTTCACAACATCCTGCATCGGATTATCAGCATAGGGAGTTGGATTTCCACCATATAAAGCAATACCCGGACGGATAATATCAAAATGATAATCTTTGCCTAAAAATACCCCAGATGAATTAGCAAAGGATTTTTTATAATTATTAGATTTTATTGCATTGAAATTATTAAGCTGTCTTTGATTGTGAATATTATTTTTATCATCAGCACAAGCAAGATGGCTAATTATCGATAGGACTTCTATATTATCTGGCATATCCAAATCATTAAATTCTTCTACCCTTAATCCCAATCTATTCATGCCTGTATCAATGTGAATCATTGCTGGTAATTTTTTACCTTGTTTATTTGCAAATTCTGAATATCTTTTAATTTGCTCTAAGCTATTCAATACTGGAATAATTTTATTTAAAGCAAACTCATCTTCAAATCTTTCTTCGAAGCCTGATAAAACTAATATTTCTATATCATAATTACTTATTTCTAATGCTTCTTTAACATTTGCCACGAAGAAATATTTACAATTTTCTTTTATCAAGGTTTTAACCACTTGATGTACGCCTAAACCGTACGCATTTGCCTTAACCGCAGCCCCGCAAACAACCTTATCACTTAGTTTTGATTTAATAATATTATAATTATTCGCAATTGCTGTTAAATTAATATCTAGGGTTACATTACCTGTCATCATGACTAATTGCCAAATCCGAGAATCTAGTAAATGGACCATAAAAGGCCATACGCACAGGACCAATCGGACCATGTCTTTGTTTACCAATTATACATTCAGCCGTGCCATGGACTTCTTGTAATCTTTGCTGCCATTCCGAATATCTCTGATTAAATTTATCATCATTTTCTTCTGGTTTACGACCTGGTTCATCTCGTTCTAAATAATATTCTTCCCGATATACAAACATAACCGCATCCGCATCCTGCTCAATCGATCCAGATTCACGCAGATCGGATAATTGTGGACGTTTATTATCACGATTTTCAACCTGACGACTTAACTGAGATAGAGCCAAAACTGGAATTGCCAATTCTTTTGCCAAAGCTTTTAATCCACGAGTAATTTCTGATACTTCATTCACACGATTTGCAGTCGGCATACTACCTTGTAGCAATTGTAAATAATCGATCACAACCATGCCTAAATTTTCTGTACGTTGCAAACGTCTGGCACGCGTACGTACAGCACCGATTGTTAGAGCTGGTGTGTCGTCAATAAATAGCGGCAAATTGGCTAACACATTACTAGCCTCTACAAATTTGTGGAAATCAGTATCTTTTACTTCACCACGTCTAATCTGATCTGATGGTACTTCGGCTACATCGGCCAAGATTCTGGCTGCTAACTGATCGGCTGACATCTCCAATGAGAAGAAACCAACCACAGCCCCACTTTGACCATCAGTATCCGAATAAGCTTTAGCCGCATTATATGCAATATTTGTAGCAAGGGCAGTTTTACCCATTGATGGACGACCAGCCAAGATTAATAAGTCGGATTTTTGTAATCCACCTAATTTTTTATCTAAATCAGTTAAACCAGTTGTAACACCTGTAACACTACCCACATTTTTAAAGGCGGTTTCCGCCAAAGATATCGCCGTTGTTAATGAAGTATGGAATGGAATAAATCCACCTTTAAAATCACCCAAAGTTGCTAGATCAAATAATTGTTTCTCAGCTTTTTCAATTTGTCTACTTGGTGAAACATCCAAATCATGCTCATAAGCATCATTAACAATCTCTTCACCTAAATCAATTAATGAGCGTCTTAAATGTAATTCATGAACAGTTTTTCCGTAATCTTCGACATTAACTGTGCTAATTACATTCGCGGCAAGATCCGTTAGGTAATCTCCGCCACCAACAGCATCTAAATCTTCATCTTTGCTGAAATAATGTTTTAGAGTTGCAGGGCTTGCGTCTTGACCACGTTCAACCATCTTAATAATGGCATCATAAATACGACCATGGGATGCAACATAGAAATGTTCTGACTTTAAAAATTCAGATACTTTTTCCAATGCCCGATTATTAATTAACAAAGCTCCTAATAAAGCTTGTTCAATTTCGATGTTATTCGGGCTTATTCTATAACTTGGGTCAGAACCATCGCTAATATTTGCAATCTCACTCATTGGCTTTATACACTTTCAAAGAATCATATTTATAAATTTGAATTTTTATCAATATAGATTAATTAGCAATTATTTTCTATAGAAAATCTTTATCTATTAAGATAACATTAGCTAATCGAAATTTTTTCAAGGATTTTAAAATGACAAAGAAAATAATGATATTACCTGGCGACGGCATTGGCCCAGAAATTGTTAGCCAAGTATCCAAACTTATTAAATGGTATAATGAAAACACTGATTTAAATTTTGAAACAGAAAACGGTTTAATTGGTGGTGCTTCTATTGATGCATATGGTCATCCATTTACTGATGAAACCTTGGAGAAATGTAGATCCGCTGATGCCATATTAATGGGAGCAGTTGGTGGACCAAAATGGGATGATGTTGATTTTGATATTCGCCCAGAAGCAGGCCTTTTAAAATTAAGAAAAGAATTAGAATTATTTGCAAATCTACGTCCAGCCTTAGTCTTCGATGCATTAATCGATGCATCAAGCTTAAAGCCAGAGATCGTTAAAGGCTTGGACATTATGATAGTGCGTGAGCTTACAGGTGGCATATATTTCGGTGAGCCACGTGGAATTGAAACTCTGAAAAATGGTGAGAGACGTGGATTTAACACTCAAACCTATACAACATCAGAGATTACAAGAATTGGTGAAGTTGCATTTGAGCTTGCTAAGAAACGATCAAATAAAGTCCATTCTTGTGAAAAAGCGAATGTAATGGAATCTGGTAAATTATGGCGTGAAGAAATGACTATATTGCATGCTGATAAATTTAAAGATGTTGAGTTAGAACATATGTATGCTGATAATTGTGCCATGCAATTGCTACGTAACCCCAAACAATTTGATGTAATTGTAACTGATAATCTATTCGGTGATATTTTATCTGATGAAGCTGCAATGTTAACAGGATCACTTGGAATGTTACCATCAGCATCATTAGGTGCAATTAACACAGATGGTAAGATGCACGCATTATACGAACCAGTCCATGGATCAGCCCCAGATATCGCAGATCAAGGTATCGCCAATCCACTTGCAACAATATTAAGCTTTTCCATGATGTTAAGATATTCATTCGGATATAAAGAACATGCCGATAGATTAGATAATGCCGTTCAAACCATCCTGAATAGAGGGCTTAGAACCAAAGATGTCATGGCAAAAAACTGCACAGAAATTTCAACCATGCAAATGGGTGATGAGATAATCTCGGAATTGAGCTCTTAAACTGGATTCTTTTATCTAGCTATTAATGATTAGTGACACTAAGTATTTTTTGGAATCTAAAATCTGTATCATCAGGCTTGCGGCCGATAACTTCTTCACAAGCATCAAGAAATTGTTGTTTCTGCTCATCAGAAATTTCATTATGATGCATACAAACAACTGCGAATATATTTCTTAAGTAATAGCCATTTTGATCGTCATTTAAACTATGATCATTAAGCATCGCACTATATTTATCTTTATTATTCTCATCATCCATGCCAATACATAAACCAGTTAAATCTACGCCAGTTTGGCTTCTCTTCGCCACTTCGTTGAATTTAGGATAAATCTTCTCAATAATATCTATTGCTTGTTTATGGGTTAGTGACATCTTAATTTTACCTTCAAAATGAGTGAATTATTCTGTCAATCTAACCCATCTTTTTATATTTGTCAATTAGCCA